>NZ_JBGTYY010000041.1:0-16651 GCF_041807705.1 Mannheimia kashgarensis | reverse complement strand
TTGAGCTATATTTGAAAGAATGCGAATGGCGTTTTAATCACAGTGACTTAAAATCTCAAATATTCCTTTTAAAACAATTGGTTAAAGGGGGTTTAGGTTAGTTATCTAGGACAGCCCCAAAAATTGAGTAAATTTGACCGCTTATGTAGGGTGCGTTAGCAAACGCACCCTACCTAGTTACTTAGAAGCTCCGCACTTCCCTTCGCCGCATTTACCTTCGGCAGCTTTTGGTGCAGCTTGTTTTGGAGCAGTTGCACCACATTTACCTTCGCCACATTTACCTTCTGCGGCTTTTGGCTCAGAAGAAGTTGCCCCGCATTTACCTTCACCACATTTACCTTCTGCAGCTTTGGTTTTTACGCATTTACCGTCTTTCATTTCGACACAAGCGTCTGCTTTTACTGCTTGAGTTTCAGCGTTTACTATTGCAGTTGCCATTGTTAATGCACTGGCTAATGCCATTAAAGTTGCTTTTTTCATTAAAAATTTCTCCATAAGTTAGGGTTAAAGGAATTTCAACCAGCGTTTGGTTGGGGATTTTTTCTGTAACAGAAAATCGAGAGAGAGTGAGCCTGCACCTTGTAATAATAGTGGAACAAACATCACTAAATAAATTACCGCCATTTTGTAGCCGTTATTACACACATTGTAGCCACTGCCTGCGTGCACCGCATACCAAGCGACAGCCGTTAAAATCATTAAGCCGAGTGTGCTGAAACGGGTGAATAAGCCCAATGCCAGCAGGATAGGGAAAATAATTTCCGCACTGGTGGCAACTGCCCAGTTAAGATCGGCCGGTAACAGATTAAACGGGAACGGGAAGCTCTCTTGAATTGAGCCGAACCAGTTTTCACCGTTCAATTTCGAAAGCCCTGCCTCGAAAAATTCATAAGCAAGGAAAAGGCGTAATGTCAGAAAGCCCAAGCCGTTTTTACAGGCTGTCATTGGGCAGGTGGATTGAGTTGAACAAGATGACATAAGATGCTCCTAAACTAAAAAACTGAGTATTAGACGGAGCAAGCGGTGGATTCTGACAAAAAATTTGCAAAAAAATGAAATTTATTTAGAAAAAATAAAAAATCCTTATCTTTCAAATAGATAAGGATTTAAAAAGTAAGAATTATTTTTCAGCCTCTTTATAAACTGCGAGAGCTGCTGCTACAGCATCGCCTGATGGCACTTTGACTTTGTGGCTTAGAAGTACAGCTTCTAACGCTCCTAAAGTTAATAGGATATTGCGTTTCTGGCTAGAGTAGCCCATATTGCCGACACGAATTACTTTACCATCTAACGGGCCAAATGAAGTCGCTAATTCAATGCCGAAGTGGTTTATAATATCGCTACGCAGAGCAGGGCCTGTAATGCCTTCCGGGATATGGAATGCCGTTACCACAGGGGCTTTGTGTTTACGATCACCGAAAATTTTCAGCCCCATTGCCTCTAAACCTGCACATAATGCTTTATCGTTTAAAATATGGCGAGCAAAACGAGCTTCTAAACCTTCTTGTAAAATAATGCGTAACGCTTCGTGTACGCCATATTGTGCAGAAGTTGCTTCTGTATGGTGATTTAAACGACGTGGGCTCCAGTAATCTTGTAATTGAGCTAAGTCTAAGTAGTTACTTGGAATTGGCGGTAATGTGCCGTCCACATCAGAATCAACACGAATGCCTTTTTCTACACGCTTACGTTTGGCAATAATCTCTTCAATACGTTTGTTATAAGTAATTAACGCTGTGCCTGATGGAGCAGAAATACATTTTTGCGTACCACCGATACAAGCATCAATGCCCCATTCATCAACACGGATATCAACACCACCTAAGGTCGCAACGGTATCTACAATCAACATTGCATCATATTGTTTACAGATTTTGCCGATCTCTTCTAACGGCTGCATCATAGAGGTGGAGGTTTCGCCGTGAATAATAGCAACTGCTTTATAGCCGCCTTTTTTCAATTCAGCTTCAATTTCCTCAGGCTCAAATACTGTACCCCATTCTCTTTCGATAATCGTAATATCTGCACCACTACGGGATAAAATTTCATTTAATAGATAACCGAAACGGCCAAATGCAGGAATTAACACTTTATCGCCCGGGCAAATTGCTGCCGTTAAAATAGTTTCCAAACCACCACGAGACGTTGAGTTTACGACATAAGTTTGTTCATTTTTGGTTTGGAATACACGGCGTTCCATTTCCATTGTTTCATTCATTAATGAGGTAAACTCAGGGTCGAACTGACCTAAAATCGGAGCAGACATCGCACGTAAAACACGAGGATCGGCATCTGTTGGGCCAGGGCACATTAATAAACGAGGGGAGGGATTAATTTCTCTGAATTGCATAATTATTTCCTATAATCGAATGAATTAAAAAAACTTATGGATTCTACAATAAAAATTTGTGATTGCTCAATATTTTTTATATTTTAGAGAAATTATTTGCAGTGGAATGCTACAAGCGGTCGTTTTATGAGGAAATTTGCAAATGGAAAAAATAAGCCCTGAATTTCAGGGCTTTTGGCCTTAAGCTAATAGTCTTTCAACTAGCGTTGTATAGATATTTACGCCAGTTAAGAGTTGTTCTTCATCAAAATCAAATTCAGCTTGATGATGTTCTGCGGTGCGGTCTGCCCCGATAATAAAGTAGATAGCTTTACCGCCGTTATCTTGCACACGTCGCCCTAGAATAGTGGCATCTTCACTCGCATTAAAGGCGTAGTCTTGATCGCTGCTGTGAACCTGTGGTTGAGCAATCGCAATTTCTTTGATTAGCTCCACTAACTCCACATCATTAACCATATCTAACGCTTCGCCCATAATTTCAGTTTCATATTCTACTGCAAAGCTAGTGGCAATACCTTTGGCAATTTGCATTACTTGATCTGCCATATATTGATTGATCGCTTTATTTTCACCACGCACTTCAAGTTTAAGTTCAGCGTCAGCAGGAATAACATTTCGTCCAGAACCTGCTTTGAACACTCCAACATTGATACGGCTCATTCCTTCTCCGTGTCTTGAAATGCCGTGAACTTGGGTAACAGCGTGAGCCGCCGCAAGTAAGGCATTATGCCCTAAATGTGGAGCTGCCCCTGCGTGGGCAGGTTTGCCTTTGTAGCGAATATCAATTTTGGTGGTAGAAAGGAAATTTTTCGGATCGGCTAATACTGTGCCGCTATTTGCACAGAAGCTAATGTGCGAGCCAGCAAAGTAATCTGCATCATCAATGATACCGCTTGCAGCAATGGCGGCAGCACCTCGAACGCCTTCCTCAGCAGGTTGGAACACAATTTTGACTTTACCTTTGAGCTTGTCTTGGTTTTCCATTAACCAGTGAGCGACACCTAAGCCGATAGTGATATGCCCATCGTGCCCGCAGGCGTGCATTTCCCCATCATTGTGTGAAGCAAAACCAAGTTGGTTTGCTCGATGGTTAGGATCTTTGGTTTCAGCCACATCAACGCAGTCAATATCAAAACGTAAAGCAATGGTTTTGCCGGGCTTGCCAGAGTCAAATACTGCAACACAGCCTGTATAGCCTTCCATTTTTTCGAGCCATTTCGGATTTGCTCCATATTCTCTAGCTCGTTTTATCCCTTTTTCGACAATAGCTTGATTACGACCACGCACAAAATCAGGATTGATAATTTGCTTGCCGAGTAAAATGTCAAAACTGATTTCTGAGAGGTAATCTGCAATTTTGCTGGTTGTCCAAAATTCACTCCAACCTGTTTCAGGGAATTGATGAAATTCACGACGCCATTGGATCAGTTTTTCTAATGAAATACTCATAGTTCCTCCTCGTAACAATCGCCCTTTGTGTTATGACAAAGGGCAGTTGGGTTATAGCATAAATAATGCTAGGAATAGGGTTGCAAGTATCATACCCGGTGCAGTACGTTTAATCATTTCAACAGGGTTTGCTCCTGCAATACCAGCACACACAATCACTACACCTGCAATAGGCGAAGCGGTACGACCGATTGCCCCTGCAATAGCAGCTGCCATACCTAAATTAACGTGGGTATAACCTAATTCTGCTGCGTGTGGGGTAACTGCAGTGTTAAAGGCAATAGCGGCGGCATCGCCAGAGCCTGTTACCATACCCATTAAGAATGGCCCGATAGTTGCTCCCCAGCGTACAAATTCGTTTGAGTGTTTTAAGAATTCGATGGCAGAATCAATCGCACCTGTGGCTTTTAAACCTGCCACAAACACACCTGCAGCAATGATGATACCTAGCACGTTCGCATAGGCATAACCCATTCCGTTAAAGAATTCATTGGTAATTTTGGCAGGCGAGGTACGAGTGATAATTAAGCCATAAATAGCCCCAATTAACATCGCTTGCGGTACGCCCATTTTTGTCCAACTTAGCCAAGAGATTTCTTGTAATGACGTTCCGCCAATCACTAAGATAACTAATGGCACTAGTGGTGCAATGGCATAGAGAATGTTGGTCTTGGTTGCCTCAGTTTGAGTTTGTTCAGCATTTTGTAAATACGCATCACGATGTTCTTTGCCATAATCTTTAAAAACAAGAGCAAGAATAGTAAGAGCAATAGCCCCAATCGCTCCTGCAATAATGGTATAAGGAGCGTGAGAAAGGTTTACCTGCGTAACAGTTAAGCCAGACATCTCACTGATCATTGCAGAATGTGAAGATCCCGGGCTCATCATTGAGCCAAATGTACCTGCCAGAATTGCCGCCCCCGCCATTGCAGGGCGAACACCTGATGATTTTAATACAGGAATTAGCGTTGCCCCTACTGCTGCAGCACAACCAGCAGCTGATGGAATGGCAATATTGATAAAAAAGGTAATGATGGTGGCAATCGGAATTAAGAAAAATTTTAATCCGCTTAAAGGTTTGGTTAAGAGCTGGACTAAGTGATTATCACAGCCTGTTGATTTCATCACATAGGCAAAACCCATACTGGAACAGATTGCCATAATCAGACCGCTTGAGGTCATACTTTTGGCAAAAGCATCAAGTGCTGCCATAGGTTGTAGGGTAAGCAGCGCCATTCCCAAACCCATTGCAATTAACACCGTTCTGGTTTCGTGCTTTTTGATTAGCAAATAGATAGTAGTGGTGATACCCACTATCGCAACAATTAAATTAAAGGTATTCATATCTGCTCCTTAATAAGTAAAAGTAGAGTTTGGCTCAAACGTTTTTAACTGCATATCTTGACTAAATTGTAAAACGGCGGTTTCGCCTAGCACACGAGCCTGATTACCCTGAATATGTAACGCCGTGCCTTCAGGTAGGGCGTAAACGAGAGAAGTCGGATTTACAATCAGAAATTCTTTTAAGCGTTCTTCACGGCTCTCGCCATTATGACCTTGAATTTTGCCAGAGATAAAATGAGGATTAATTTGATGAGGGAATAAATTTAATGCGTTAAAGGAAGGCGGATAAGTAATCGGCATATCGTTTGTAGTCATTATTGACGAGCCAGCCACATTTGCTCCCGCACTCCAGCCGAAATAAGGTGTGCCGTTTTCTACTTTTTCACGAATGCACGCTAACACCTGATTTTCATACATCTGATTTAACAAACAAAATGTATTACCACCGCCAATTGCAATCACATCTGCTTGTTCGATAATATCAGTATGCTTTTTAGCCCGATGAACGGAAATAATCTCTAATTCCAGCTCTGCTAACTTTTCTTGTACTGTTTGCTCATATTCATCGTAGCTACGGCTTACACCTGCATAGGGTAAAAATGCGACTTTTTTACCTTTATGGTCAGCCAAAAAATCTTTTAACCATTTAATTGTATGAGCAAGATACTCGGTATTTTTATATTTAGAGCCGCTCATTAGTAGCATATTTTTCATTGTTGCCTCCTTAATTATTTTTATTTCTGTTATAACCATAGCATATAATATTTTGTTATGGTATATGGTTTTACCTCTTTATGGTTAATGCCTGATGATCTATATCAATGAATATGTAAAGATGGAGACTAATTTAATATTTCTATTTGCTGCAAGCGGTCGTTTTTATGAGGAAATTTGCAAATTTTTCGGAAAAAACAACCGCTTGTTGTTATTTGTTTTTCTTTGCAAAACCTTGTATTTCAAGTACAATTCCCCGATTAATTTTTTGATAAACAAATAACAAAACAGGACATTAACTGCCCGATGAAAATGCAAAATATTCGTAACTTTTCGATTATCGCTCATATCGATCACGGTAAATCAACCTTATCAGACCGCTTAATCCAAACCTGTGGCGGCTTATCTGACCGTGAAATGGAAGCCCAAGTATTAGACTCAATGGATCTTGAGCGTGAACGTGGAATTACCATCAAAGCACAAAGTGTAACCCTTAACTACAAAGCCAAAGATGGCGAAACTTATCAGCTTAACTTTATCGACACACCGGGGCACGTGGATTTCTCCTATGAGGTTTCTCGCTCGCTAGCCGCCTGTGAAGGGGCATTGTTAGTGGTTGATGCAGGGCAGGGGGTTGAAGCTCAAACATTGGCAAACTGCTACACCGCCATCGAAATGGATTTAGAAGTTGTGCCAATTCTAAACAAAATTGATTTACCAGCGGCTGAGCCTGAGCGTGTGGCAGAGGAAATTGAAGATATTGTCGGCATTGATGCCATTGATGCAGTACGCTGTTCAGCTAAAACAGGTTTAGGCATTGAAGATGTTTTAGAAGAAATCGTGAAGAAAATTCCTGCACCAGAAGGCGATCCTGAAGCAGCATTACAAGCCTTAATTATCGACTCTTGGTTCGATAACTATTTAGGTGTGGTTTCTTTAGTGCGTGTGAAAAATGGCGTGCTGAAAAAAGGCGATAAAATTAAAGTGATGAGTACAGGGCAGTCTTACAATGTAGATCGCTTAGGTATTTTCACGCCAAAACAAGTAGATACAACAGAACTTAAAACAGGCGAAGTAGGTTGGGTAGTTTGTGCGATTAAAGATATTTTAGGTGCACCAGTGGGCGATACATTAACCCACCACCACAACCCAGCAACGGAAGTATTACCGGGCTTTAAGAAAGTAAAACCACAGGTTTATGCAGGATTATTCCCAATTAGTTCAGACGACTACGAAGCCTTCCGTGAGGCTTTAGGTAAATTAAGCCTCAATGATGCGTCATTGTTCTATGAGCCAGAAACTTCAAGTGCGTTAGGCTTTGGTTTCCGCTGCGGCTTCTTAGGCTTATTACATATGGAGATCATTCAAGAGCGTTTAGAGCGTGAATACGATCTTGATTTGATTACTACCGCTCCGACCGTAGTTTACGAAGTGGTGCAAACCAGTGGCGAAACGATCTATGTGGATAGCCCATCGAAACTCCCAGCAATCAACAATATTGCAGAAATTCGTGAGCCGATTGCAGAATGTAATATGCTTGTGCCACAAGAATTCCTAGGCAACGTGATTACCCTTTGTGTGGAAAAACGTGGTGTACAGACCAATATGGTCTATCACGGTAACCAAATCGCTTTAACTTACGAAATTCCAATGGGCGAAGTAGTGTTAGACTTCTTCGACCGCTTAAAATCAACCTCTCGTGGTTATGCTTCACTCGATTACGGTTTTAAACATTTCCAAACGGCTGATATGGTGCGTGTGGATATTATGATTAACGGCGAGCGTGTTGATGCGTTGGCGATTATCGTTCACCGTGCAAATGCGGCGTATCGTGGACGTGAATTAGTGGAAAAAATGCGTGAACTTATTCCACGCCAACAATTTGACATCGCAATTCAAGCGGCAATTGGCAACCACGTTATTGCTCGTTCAACCGTGAAACAGTTGCGTAAAAACGTATTGGCGAAATGTTACGGTGGCGACGTAAGCCGTAAGAAGAAACTTCTACAAAAACAAAAAGAGGGTAAAAAACGAATGAAATCTCTCGGTAACGTAGAAGTACCACAAGAAGCGTTCTTAGCAATTCTTCACGTGGGTAAAGATTAATTCGCAAAATAAATGAGGAATTAAACCGCTTGCAAGCGGTTATATTTCCAGAAACTTTTGCAAAAATGTAGCGGCGAATAATTATTCGCCCACACGGTAAAAATAAAAAGGGAGAGTGAAAATGGCACAATTTATGCCAATTATTTTTCTAGGCATTATTTATGGTATTTGGAAATGGTTGGATTCAATGCAGCTCCCAAATACCATCTCAATTATCTTAGTTGCCTTAGTAATTATTTGCGGTGGCTTTTGGGCATTCTACAAATTCAGTGCAGACCCAAGACGCAAACAAGCCATTGCATTACAACAAAAACGATTAGGCAGAGAGCTAACCGAAGAAGAAATCGCTGAAATTCAGCCTAAATCAGCGGTGGGCGAATTTTTTGCTTCTCTTTTCGGCATTCTATTCTTTGTTACCGTACTTCGCTCGTTCTTATTTGAACCGTTTCAAATTCCAAGTGGTTCAATGGAGCCAACCTTGCGTGTAGGCGATTTCTTAGTCGTAAATAAATTCAGCTACGGCATTAAAGATCCTATCTGGCAAAACACCTTGATTGAAACGGGCAAACCAGAACGAGGCGATGTGATTGTATTCAAAGCACCGGCACAACCACACGTTGATTATATTAAGCGTGTGGTTGCAGTAGGTGGCGATAAAATTAAATATGATTTTGCAACTCAGCAATTAACGGTTACTAAAGCCAATGGCGAAACAAAGGTATTTGAATACAGCGAAGGCAAGCAAAATCCTGAGTTTTTCTATCACGGTGAAATGCAGGTAGAACGCACTGAAAAAGGCGATGTTACGCACCAAATTCTAAATCACCCAATGGCATTTAACTATGCACCTTATTTCTACCAACAAGAAGGGCAAGCAGAAGGTGAATGGGTTGTGCCACAAGGATACTATTTTGTGATGGGTGATAACCGCGATAACAGTGAAGACAGTCGTTTCTGGGGCTTTGTGCCTGAGAGAAACATCGTTGGTAAAGCCACTTTTATTTGGTTAAGTTTAGATAAAAAAGCAAATGAATTCCCAACGGGGCTTCGTTTTTCTAGAATGTTTACCTCAATCAATTAATCTTAACAGGGGCGTATGAGATACGCCCCTTTATTCACATAAACTATGCAACTAGAACGATTACAGAAAAAATTAGGTTATCAATTTCATAACCTTGATTACCTCATTCAGGCCTTAACACACCGCAGTGCGGCAACCAAAAACAATGAGCGTCTTGAATTTCTAGGCGATTCAATTTTAAATTTTACTATTGGTAAAGTATTATACGACAAATTTCCAAAAGCGAATGAAGGTGAGCTTAGCCGTATGAGAGCAACTCTTGTGCGTGAGCAAACTCTAGCGATTATTGCTCGCAAATTTGATTTAGGCGACTACCTAAAATTAGGTCCAGGAGAGCTAAAAAGTGGTGGTTTTCGCCGAGAATCGATTTTATCGGACTGTGTTGAAGCGATTATTGCGGCCATTTATCTCGATCAAGATATGGCAAAAGCAATGGAAAAGGTGGAAGATTGGTATTCAGATTTGCTTAAAGACATCAGTCCAGGCGATTCACAAAAAGATCCAAAAACCCGCCTGCAAGAGTTTTTACAAGGTAGAAAATTGGCATTGCCTGAATATGATGTATTAGATATTAAAGGCGAAGCTCATAACCAAACTTTCCGTGTAACCTGTAAAGTGATTAACGTCGAGGAAGTGTTTATCGGCATTGGCACCAGCCGCCGAAAAGCCGAACAAAATGCCGCAGAAAAAGCGTTAGCGGTGGTTAAAACGAAAAAGTAATTAACTCCCCTCTTTAGCAAAGAGGGGCAGGGGGAGATTTGGCAGAAGTAAAACATTCTCATACGAAATTTTGACATCGTAATCAAATCTCCCCTAACCCCTCTTTTCTAAAGAGGGGAATCATATATCAAGGAAAACAAAATGACAGAACAAACTCAAACTCCTGCAAAAACCTATTGTGGTTTTATTGCGATTGTTGGTCGCCCAAATGTGGGTAAATCAACGCTATTAAATAAAATTTTAGGACAAAAAATTTCTATTACTTCACGCAAAGCTCAAACCACACGCCACCGTATTGTTGGTATTCACACCGAAGATCAATACCAAGCGATTTATGTGGACACACCGGGATTGCACATCGAGGAAAAACGAGCTATCAACCGTTTAATGAACCGAGCAGCAAGCTCAGCGATTGGCGATGTAGATTTAATCATCTTCGTGGTAGAAGGTACAAAATGGACAGAAGATGATGAAATGGTGTTAAACAAGTTACGTTCGGCAAAAGCTCCTGTTTTATTGGTAATTAATAAAGTAGATAACATCAAAGAAAAAGAGGAACTGCTTCCACATATTACCAAGCTGTCTCAGAAATTTGATTTTGCGGAAATTCTACCTATTTCTGCTCAACGTGGTAAAAATGTTCACATTTTGCAGAAATTTGTGCGTAAATCATTGCGTGAAGGTGTGCATCATTTCCCTGAAGAGTATGTAACCGACCGTTCCCAACGCTTTATGGCATCAGAAATTATTCGTGAAAAACTAATGCGTTTTACAGGTGAAGAGTTACCTTATTCGGTAACGGTAGAAATCGAACAATTTAAAATGAATGAGCGTGGGGTGTATGAAATCAATGGCTTGATTTTAGTAGAACGAGATGGTCAGAAAAAAATGGTTATTGGTGCGGGGGGGCAAAAAATCAAAACCATCGGCATTGAAGCTCGAAAAGATATGGAACGCCTATTTGACAACCAAGTCCACCTTGAGCTTTGGGTGAAAGTAAAAGCAGGCTGGGCTGATGACGAAAGAGCGTTGAGAAGTTTAGGGTATATGGATGAGTGATAATATTGTTACTTTTCTTTGCTTGTGCAAAGAAAAGTAACCAAAAGAAAGCACACCCTACTTCGTTGCTATTACTTGAAAGTTCGCAAAGCTCACTTTCTCGCCCCTTCGGGGTCGTTGGCAGAGCCAAGGCTCAAACGCTAAAGCGTTTGTCTTCACTTTTTTTGAAATTTTCTTAACGAAAAATAACCCTGATATTCACTTCGCTCTCGCTCGGGATTATTTTTCTAAAAATTTCAAGTCGTTCGGGCAATTCAGAAGGGAACCCGATCCGACCATACAAGCGGTGATTTTTTTGAAAAATTTTGCAAAATGATGCTCCGTTAAGTTCCCTTCTGAACCGCCTGAGAGACTTTGAATTTGTAGGAAAAATTTAGTGTTTGAGCTTGCAATGCAAGCGAGTTTTAAATTTTTCCGTTAAGTAAATTCAAACAAAGCGAAGAAAAGCGGTGAAGTAGGGTCGCCTTTCTTTGGTTACTTTCTTTGGCGAAGCAAAGAAAGTAACATAAGGATATTTATGAATTCAGACCAATGGCAACGAGCCTTTGTCCTTCATCGGCGTGAATACAGCGAAAGCAGTTTATTAGTGGAGTTTTTTACCGAACATCACGGGCGGATTACTTTACTTGCTAAAGGTGCAAGGCGGGCTCGCTCGCCGTTGAAAGCCGTGCTTCAGCCTTTTACACCCTTGTTAGTGCGTTGGTCTGGCAAGGGTGATTTAAAAACACTCACAAAGGCAGAGCCTGCTGCTCTTACTTTACCAATGGAAACGGCTGCACTTTATAGCGGTTTTTATATCAATGAGGTGCTTGCAAGAGTGTTAGAAAATCAGACCGCTTACCCTAAATTATTTCAACATTATTTGCGTTGTATGACGGAGCTGGCTACTCAACACCAAATTGAGCCGATTTTACGCACCTTTGAATTTCATACGTTAAAAGCATTGGGTTATGGGGTGGATTTTACGCACTGTGCGGCAACAGGTTTGCCAATTGATCCGAAAATGAGTTACCAATTTAGAGAAAGTGAAGGCTTTATTGCCTCATTATTACAAAATAACAATAGCTTTTTAGGCTGTGATTTATTGGCGTTTGCTCAATTAGATTTTTCAGAAAAACAAACACAACAAGCTGCCAAACGATTTACCCGAATTGCATTGAAACCTTATTTAGGTTCTCAGCCACTAAAAAGCCGAGAACTTTTTCAATCTATATTGCCTAATAAAGTGAAAAGCGGTTAGTTTTGTTAAATTTTTTTGCAAATTTTAATTAAAATATAACCGCTTGTAGCAATAACAAATATCTCAAGGAAATATTATGTCTAATCATCTTACCGAACACCGCTTTATTGACTTCCCGATTCACGCTAATGTACTAAATGCCCTTGATAGCAAAGGCTTTGAATTTTGTACGCCGATTCAGGCAAAAACCTTTCCGATTACGCTGAAAGGCAAAGATATTGCAGGGCAAGCTCAAACAGGTACAGGTAAAACCCTTGCGTTTTTAATTGCAACTTTTAACCATTTATTGAATAACGAAATCGACACGGCAAAAAATCAGCCGAAAGCCTTAATTCTTGCCCCAACCCGTGAACTAGCGGTGCAAATTGGGGCGGATGCACAGTTGTTTTTACAACATTGTGATCTCAAACTTGCCCTTGCTTACGGTGGAGATGGTTACGACAAGCAAGTACAAGAAATTGAAAAAGGCGTAGATATTCTTGTTGGCACAACAGGGCGTGTAATTGATTACGTTAAGCAGGGCATTATCAATTTAGACAAAATTCAAGTGATCGTGCTAGATGAGGCAGATCGAATGTTCGATCTTGGCTTTATCAAAGATATTCGTTACTTAATGCGAAAAGCCCCTAAACCTTCAGAGCGTTTGACTTTACTCTTTTCAGCCACCTTATCGGCAAAAGTGCGTGAGCTTGCTTATGAAGATATGGATAATGCCGAATATATTGAAATTGAGCCACTGCAACGAACAGGGCATCGCATTAGAGAGGAACTATTTTACCCCTCTAATGAAGATAAAATTGCACTCCTACTAACTTTATTAGAAGAAGAGTGGCCAGAACGCTGTATGATTTTTGCCAACACGAAACATAAGTGTGAGGAAATTTGGCAGTATTTAGCGGCAGATGGGCATCGGGTTGGAATGCTAACGGGCGATATTCCACAGAAAAAACGTCTTTCACTGCTTGATAATTTCACTAAAGGCAATTTGGACATTTTAGTGGTAACTGATGTGGCTGCTCGTGGATTGCATATCCCCGATGTAACTCACGTTTTCAATTATGACCTGCCTGATGATAAAGAAGACTACGTTCATCGCATTGGCAGAACGGGGCGAGCAGGGGAGAGCGGACATTCTATCAGCTTTGCTTGCGAGCGTTACGCGGTCAATTTACCGGCTATTGAAGAGTATATCGGGCATCAAATTCCTGTAAGTCAATATGATACACAGGCTTTGTTACCTCTGCCAAAAATTAATCGTTCAAAGAGTAGAAATACCTTTGTAGCGAGAAGAAATGGGCATAAGTAATTAATTATTTTTAAGAAGAGAATCAAATATGGGTTTATATAATATTGCTCAGACAGAATCAGGCAAAGTTATCTCGCTTAACGCAAAAATGGCAAACCGACACGGTTTAGTGGCTGGGGCAACAGGTACAGGTAAAACCGTTACGTTACGAAAATTAGCAGAAGCCTTTAGTGATGACGGCGTGCCGGTATTTTTGGTTGATGTAAAAGGCGATCTCTCAGGCCTAGTACAAGCGGGCAGTTTTTCCGGAAAAATTGCAGAACGCATTGAAATGTTCAACTTAGGTGGTGAAGATTACTTAAATGGTTATCCTGTATCCTTCTGGGATGTATTCGGTGAAACAGGGATCCCACTTCGTACAACCATTTCTGAAATGGGGCCAATGTTACTTTCCCGTTTACTTAATTTAAACGACACCCAAGAGGGCTTATTAAATCTTGTTTTCCGTGTTGCAGATGATCGTGGATTGCTTTTAATTGATTTAAAAGATCTTCGTGCATTACTTAAATTTGTGGCAGAAAATGCGAAAGAGTTCCAAGTGGAATACGGTAATGTATCGGCAGCAAGTGTGGGGGCGATTCAACGGGCATTGCTAAGACTTGAAAACGAAGGGGCGGATAATTTATTTGGTGAGCCTGCGTTAGATCTACACGATTGGATTCAAACTCGCAACGGACGTGGTGTAATCAATATTTTAAACTCTGAAAAACTCATTAATTCGCCAAGAATGTATGGAGCTTTCTTACTTTGGTTTATGGCGGAGCTATTTGAGAATTTACCTGAAGTAGGCGATCCTGAAAAACCGAAGTTTGTGTTGTTTTTTGATGAAGCTCACTTACTATTTGATGGGGCACCAAAAGTGCTAGTGGATAAAATTGAACAGGTTGTTCGTTTAATTCGCTCGAAAGGTGTTGGGGTTTATTTTGTTACGCAAAATCCACTCGACTTACCTAATTCAGTATTAGGGCAGCTTGGTAATCGTATTCAACATGCACTCCGTGCTTTCACACCTCGTGACCAAAAAGCGGTAAAATCAGCGGCAGAAACTTTCCGAGCGAATAAAGAGGTAAATGTGGTAGAAGCCATTACGCAACTTGGTGTGGGGCAAGCGTTGGTTTCGGTGCTAGATGAAAAAGGTATGCCAACGCCTGTAGAAATTGCCTATATCTATCCACCAAAAAGCCAATTAGCTCCATTAGCCACAGGCGAACGTGATAGTTTAGTGAAGCAAGATGATCTCTATCATCACTACAGCCAATATGTCGATAATGAATCTGCGTTTGAATTACTTAATGCGAAAGCAGAAGCAATTAAAGCAGAGCAGGCTGCGGCAGAAGAAGCAAACAATGACTTCTTTGGCGGTATTCTCTCTTCCATTTTTGGCTCGAAGAAGAAAAAAGATCAATCGATTACCGAACAAGTGGTTAGCCAAGTGGCGCATTCAGTTGGCAGAAACTTACGCAACCAAGTCACCAAACAAATTATGCGTGGTATTTTAGGTGCGATCACCAAAAAATAAATTGTAAATTATAAGAAGAATAAGACTGCTTGTTTAGCTTAACAAGCGGTCTTTTTTCCACTTATTTTTGCAATGCCTGTTTGATGGCATCGAGCAATACTTCTGGTGGCTGAGCCCCTGATACGCCGAGTTTTTCATCAATCACAAAAAACGGCACACTATGAATGCCATATTTATGAGCCATACGTTCATCTTCCCGCACTTCGTGTCCGAAATCATCGCCAGTAAGTAGTTGAGCGACTTCATCACGATCTAAGCCGATCTCTAAGGCTAATTCCATCAGCTCGGTGCGTTTGGCTAAAATTGTATTATCGGTAAAGTAAGCCTTGAATAAACGCTCAATCATCGCTTCACCGAAACCTTTAGTTTCAGCAAATTTTGCCAAGCGATGAGCCTCAAAGGTGCGAGTGTATTGGGTGGTGCGGTAACGCAAATCTAGCCCAGCTTGTTTGCCGGCTTGTTCCACATAACGAATCATTTCATCAGCTTGTTCTGCGGTTTTTTGATATTTCCGCATTAGGCGTTGCTGAATATCTCCCTCTGGTTCGCCGTTAGCGTGCGGATCAAGCTCAAAGGCTCGGAAAACCACTTCAACCTCGCCTTCAAATTGGGCTAGGGCTTGCTCTAAGTGGCGTTTGCCGATGTAACAAAACGGGCAGGCATAATCTGACCAAACTTCAATTTTCATATATTCTCCTTAAAATAGGATAAACTCTCTTACTTGGAAGCCCACTTCCACTTGTTCGCCAATTTTCAGCTCTTGAGACTGATAAGTTACAATCTCAATGCCTTTAATTTCAACCTGGTAGCGGTAGTATAAGCCTAAAAACAGTTTACCTACTACCTTACCTAAACCAAGCTCGTTTGGTTTTAAGATAATCTGCTCAGGGCGGAGTAGCCATTTGTAACGCCCTTTGGTAACAGGCATCTCAGGGAAAAGACGGAATTCGCCCAGTGGACTACATAAGAGTTTATCTTCTGTTACGTTGCAGCTAAGGTAGTTTGTGCCACCTAAAAAATCCGCCACAAAAGGATTAACTGGAGAATGATATAGCTCATTTGGTTTACCGAATTGGACGATTTTACCTTGATCCATCACCGCAATTTTATCGGCAAAGGCAAAAGCCTCTTCTTTACTGTGTGTTACAAAAATAGCAGGCACATTTTGGCTTTTTAAGATCTGTTTGATTTCTTGAATCATCGCATAGCGAGTTTGGCTATCGATATTGGAAAATGGCTCATCTAACAGTAATAATTCAGGTTGGCAGGCTAATGCACGGGCAATCGCGACACGTTGCTGTTGTCCGCCTGAAAGCTCGTGTGGGAAACGGCTTTCAAAGCCTTGTAAATGCACCACTGACAGCATTTTTTCGGTCATCGCTTTCTGCTCGTCTTTTGGCAGTTTAGATAAGCCGAATTGAATGTTATCCGCCACAGTTAAATGCGGAAATAGAGCGTAATCTTGGAAAATCAGCCCGATTTTGCGTTCTTCCACCGCCTTGCTTTTTAGGCATTGCCCCGCAAGGTGAATATCGCCCTGTTCAATCGCCAACAAACCCGCAATCGCTTTGAGTAGTGTGGTTTTTCCACAGCCACTTGCCCCAAGCAGGCAGATAATTTCATTTTGATTAACGGCAAGGTTGAGCTTTTGTAACACCTTTGTGTTGCCGAAATTGAGGTTGAGGTTTTGTATTTTTAATATCGACATAAGATTTTTTTCGTAGGGGCGGGTCCTGTGCCCGCCCGAATAACTAAGATGATTT
>NZ_JBGTYY010000040.1:0-16671 GCF_041807705.1 Mannheimia kashgarensis | reverse complement strand
AGCGGTTACGCCTGCTACAAACAGCTCTATGAGTTTATGTTGTTTGTACTGACTTAGACGACTTTTTCTCATAGGGTTATCTTAACCTAAATGGAAGTTTTAGTCGTTATCTAGGACAGCCCCTATTTATTTTTATTCCATTAGCGTTTGGAAGTTATCGTAATTTAGCCCTAATTTACGGCGAGCTGATTGTGCTTGCGAGCAAGGGTAAAAATTGGTTACAGCTGAACGTTGTTCGTGTTTGCTGTAGTGATCGCCAATTTGTTTTACCTTCTCAACACATTGATTGTAATCTTGCTTTAACTGCTCAGGATTTTTCGTGTAGTTGTCAATCACAGCTTGCTCTTTCGCTTTTAAAGCATTTTCAAAGGCTCTTTTTGCACTTAATGGCTTTTTATTGCTGAACATCGCGTATTCAGATTTCTGTTGCTCTAAGGTTGGTAAATCTTGAGCTTCAAACGCTTTTTCAGCCTGTTCGCCTAATGCAATTTCCCAAATGGAACAAGCAGAAAGTGGGCGTTTATCTTTCGCACAAAACTCTTTTTCTTGTTTAAGTAATTCATCGTAAGAGAATTTTACTAATTCTGCTTTGCCCAGTTCAACATTTTCTAAATGGATTTCTTCAATCGCTTTACAGGCGTAGTTATCTTTAGGAACAGCAAACCCTGTTTTGCTAAATTGATTAACATATTTAGCACAATCTGAATTTACAATATAGTGAGCTGTTGCTTTCCAATCTACTTGCCCTAGTTCTTGCTTTATTTTTGCTTTTTCACGGTCAATTTCTTCTCGTGCTTTTGCTTCAGCGGCTTTGCGTTCTTGCTCTGCTTTGATTTTTCGATCTTCTTTAATGGCATCAATAGCGGCGTTACATTCAGCATCTGCTTGGAGAGCTTTTAACGCATTTTCATCTTTCTTTTTCCAAGCCTCTTTGGCTTTATTTTCACACTCGGTTTTCTTTGCTTCTGCTTTATCAATATTTTGCAAATAGTAGGCTTTATCTTTTTCAGAACAGCCTGTTAAGGCAAAGGTAGCTGCAATAATGCTGGCAAGAACTATCTTTTTCATAAAATTCTCCTTGTATTAATGAAAATAACAATATTATAGATTGTTTTTTTTTTGGTCAATTTGTTATCATTTTTTAATCGTAGAACGGTACGATAGCCATATAAAAGCCCTGTAAATTAAACTTACAGGGCTTTATTTTAAGGTAAAACTTCAGCCAACCACAATCTCAACTTCAAACTCAAATAACTTGTGTAGCCTGTGGTGTGGTTAAAAATTTTCCCATCTTTGATAATTAAAATCGTCGGGGTGGCTTGAATATTCCAGCCTTGAGAAAACTCGCCTGTTGGGTCATTCAAGGTTGAGAAGGTGTAACCGTTTTCATTGAGGTAAGTTTCTACTTCTATTTCGCCGCCTGATTTTAGCGCAACGCCTAATACTTCCGTCCCTTCTTCAGATAGCTGCTGAACACTTGGCGAAACAACGGTGCAGAAATGACACCAACTTCCCCAAAAATAGAGCAACATCGGTTTTTCGTGGCTGAGTTGGGCGATGATTTTCGGTTGATTTTGGAGGTCGTAATGCACGGTTTGTTCAAATTGAGTTGGGGCAGAAGGGGAGCGATACCAATCTACAACAAGGCTAATCACAATAAACAAACTACCAAAGACAAAAATATTTTTTACTAAGCGAGAGATAAGCGATTTCTTTTTCATAATGTTATATTGATAAAAACAGAAAAAACCTGTGAAAATACTTCACAGGTTTCTAGCTTGAGTATTAGAGAATATCTAATAATTCCACTTCAAATACTAAGGTTGCAAATGGTGGGATTGATGCACCAGCACCACGCTCGCCGTAAGCTAATTCGTGTGGAATGGTTAAACGCCATTTTGAGCCAACAGGCATTAATTGTAATGCTTCTGTCCAACCACGAATTACACCGTTTACTGGGAATTCAGCCGGCTGACCACGTTTCACTGAGCTGTCAAATACCGTGCCATCAATTAATGAACCCGTGTAGTGAACACGCACGGTTGAAGTAGCGGTTGGTTTCTCGCCAGTACCTTTAGTTAAAATTTCGTATTGTAAACCGCTGTCGGTTACGATTACGCCGTTTGCTTTTTTGTTCTCTTCTAAGAACGCTTTATTTTCCGCATCAATGGCTTTAAATGCTTCTGACTGAGCCGCTTCTGCACGCTGACCTAATTCTTGTAATGCGGTTGTTACTTCGTTAATGTCGATTGCAGGCTCATTATTGTTTAATACATCAAAAATACCACGAGCAACCGCTTCTGCGTTTACGTCCATACCGCTGCCTAAAAGCTGCTGACCGATTTGTAAACCGATACCGTAACCGCCTTTTGATTCTACTGAGTCTAATGTAACTGAATTGAAATCTAATGCCATTTTTTGTTCCTTTTGTTAATTGAATTCTGTATTAAAAAATAAATACGCAGAAGTAGATGGGGATTGTTTTTGATAAAACAAGATGCTAAATGAACAAGCGGTAGTTTTTTCGCAAAATTTTGCAAGAAAACAACCGCTTGTAACGATTAGAAGGTTAAGTATGGTGCCACTTTTTCAACTGTTGTATCGTTAATACCCGAAATATTAGATAATTCAGTAGCGCTTTTGATCTTGCCTGCTTTTTTACGATATTTCACGATAGCTTTTGCTTTCGCTTCGTCAATACCTGCTAAAGACTGAAGCTCTTCTTCGCTTGCTTTGTTGATGTTTACTTTTTGTGATTTTTTCACTGTAATCGTTTTTTCAGCCGCTGTTGCTTTTACTGCTGATACTTTTTCGGTTGTGGCAGCTTTAGCTGAGTTTAAGGTTTCTCTTGCAGTTGCTGCTTTTTCAACGGTTGCGACTTTTGCAGCTTCTGCTTTCACTTTTGCGTTTTCGGTTGCAGTACCCACCTTAGCTTTAACAGTTTCCGTTTTTTGGGTAACGCTCTCTTTAACTTCTTTCGCTTTTACTTTCGTATTTTCTTTAACTTCCGCAGCTTTTTGTGCTACAGATGCTTTAGTTGCATTGATGAGTTCTTCGGTTGTTGCAGGTCTTACAGATACGGATTCAGCAAATGATGTTGCTGAAACTGCCATCGCAGCACCTAATGCTAATAATGTTTTTAATACTTTCATTGGAAACCCTTAAAATAAAAAAGAGGAAAATTATTAAAAAAACTGTCATTTAGGACTGTAGGTTTGGAGTAAAGTTCATCACAAATGGTTTTTATAATTTGCAAATTTTTTGCCAAATAAGACCGCTTGTTTTTTCCCATTGCTTAATCTGCTAAACTAACGGCAATGATTTCTAACTACTTAAACACCCGATGACGAAAGATCTTTCCTCCCACACGCCTGATGGTTAAGGCTATGTTTGTTTATTTACAAGGGTTGGCACGCTATTGAAATAAAAAGCTACATAATAACCTACATTTATGTAGCTTTATCTAAGACATTAACTTCTATTATTTTAAGATAGTGTATTGATAGGAGATAGAATTCTCACTATATCCTGCCACTTTTGCCAATCAATATCAAGAATATGTTTACTTTTACAATTTTCTAGAGTTTTATTCACTTGATATCTCATATATCTAGATGAGCTACCAACACAATCTAGAAATGAGTTTATAGCTATGGGTAAGCTTCTTTCCTTCTCTAAAAATGGGAGAAAATCACAAAATCTAGATTGTATAGCTCTCTTACTATAGATATTTATTTTACTAAATGGGTTTTTTAGCTCAGAAATTGATGAAAGTAGCAACTCTTTCTTTGGTTTGATTCTAAGTTCAAGCCTCGTAATACGATTGACTATATCCTTTTCTTTAACTGAAATTAACTCTTTACTACCTATGTTACTTTCCTTAATAAGTTTAGCTTTCTCATATACTAATAAGTAAAGTTCTGAGCGATTATTACCTATTGCATAATTATTTTTACAACTATCTTTGTTGTTATTGAATCTAACACCTGTTCTTGATTTTGGAATGGAAAAATAATAGTTTGATATAAATTGATTACTATATATATCTACAGCAATATCTATTCTTGTTATTTTACTGTTTTTTAGTAGGTTTTTTACAGTATCATCTCCAATACTATCTTTTAGCCATTCTACAATATTGTATATTGAGGAAATTTGAGTGTTATCATATTGTGGGGATAACTCAATTCGAATACCTCCATTATCTTGCTTGTGTGAAAAAATATAAGAGATTACTAAGTAAAAATCAGGGTTGTTAATAGAGGTGATTTTAATACATCTTTTATAATGCTTATCTTTGATTTTCTCTATTTTATATTCTTTTGATTTTTCTCTGCTTAAGAAATCTAGTTTATGGTATGTATTATTACGTTCAAATTGATTATCTATGTATGATATAAAAGATAACTTATCTATCCCCATAAATAGATTGTTTCCTTTAAATTTTCCTACTTTAATAAAGTTATTATCTTTATAAATACTATTTCTATGAAATAAAACTGTATTATTCATAACTATTCCCCCATTGAGTAGTATTACTAGTTAAATATGCTTGTAGTGTGCTAATAGTGTGCTAATAGAGTGTGTGGAAATTGGTTTACACGCGAATGCACGTTCTGTAATCCATTCATCAATTTCTTCTTCTAACCACGCAACCGCCCTTACTGAAAGTTTTTTTGGTTGTGGAAAATCAGATGATTTGATCAAGCGATAAATAGTTGATTTTGATAACGTTGTTTTTGCCATTACTTGGCGAAGTTTTATGAGTTGCATAGCTACCTCGATAGTTATCAAAAGGCGGGATTACCTTTTGTCGAGATGCATTTACAAATATGGAAAATTAGTTTGAACTAGCTGAATTTTGGCTTTTTTTATGGGTTGAAAACTGACAGTCAGTTATAAATAGTTAAAGTTTAATGACTGTCAGTTTTAAGTGGTATATACTGACAGTCAGTTAAATTTAAAGAGGGATTAATATGCACAAGAATTTAGTAGGTCAGACTGCTGAGCAAAAAAGAAACTGCAAAGAGCAAAAAAAGCGGAGAGAGGACATCAAAAAGAAATTCCCTAAGACGATAACTTACTATACCTATGGACCTATCAATAAGAAGATTGAGAAAAGAGCTAAGAGATTTACTGCAATTTTTGAAAAATTAAAGATTAAATACAGAAAGAGTGAGATAAAATCACTGGCTATTACTTACTATATCCATACCTATAAAAAACAAAATTTGGAAAAGCTATTCTTATTTATATATAGAAAATTAGTTAAAAATGAAATTGGTATAGATGACTTAATTCCATATTTAGACCGGAAGTTTCCCGAAATAGAAACAAAGTGGAATAAAAAATTGGTCATTGAGTATCTACTGCTCAAGAAATAAATGATATGAAGAATACCGATGTTGGTATTATTTCTTTTAGATTTACACTTTCAATAGAACAGCTATCAAAAAGCATTAGTTTTTCATCTTTATAGTTATGAATTAAGCTCCAATGAGAGTTTGTTGAGAATAGCACGATAGTATTAGGCTGTTCTATGTGGGATAAAATAGCAGAAAGTAATTTTGAACGCTGTTTTATTGTAGAGGGGGTAATTTTGATATGGTTATGGATGTTAGTTATATGGTTTAGCAGATATTTCATTTGATAAATATCTATCCCACCAGTAAGGAGATCATACATTCCCCAATTATTCATATAAGCAAGAAGTAACTCATTAAATAATGGTTTTCTCCTGATTTTTTTGTTTGATACGAAATAAACAGCATTAACGATACTATAAATTCCACATAAACAATCTAGCTCACCTTGTAATAGTGCTTTCATATTTAACTTTAAGTAGTGGTTATATATACATATTTTAACATATAATAAATAACCTACAAAACAGTCTCCAAAAACACTAAAAGCCCTCGTTTTTTATCTGCACTTAAGCGATCTAAATGCGAGTTTAGTCGATTTCGTATACTGTCTTCTGATACAGGAATAAAACGATGGTTATTACCGTCTTTTTGTTCTGACATACAATCAACAAAAAACCATCCAATTTCAGTATTTAATACAGTAGCGATTTCCACTAAATGAGCCACATTGATCTTATTTTCTCCACGTTCATAGCGAGAAAGTTGTTGTTGAGCTATGCCGATTTGTTCAGACAATTCTGCAGCACTGAACCCAAGCTCTTTTCGCTTTTGCTGAATTCGTTTTCCTACCAATCTGTCTGTTTCTGTTACTGAAAGTTTCGACATTACTCAAGCCCTAATTTATCTTTTATTACTATTTTGTGATTGTTTTACTCTTTTAAAAATATCGGTTATAGTACAAATAATCTTATTTGTTTATTTAAGGAGTTAATATGGTTTCTCAACAACAAGCTATTGAGGCGTTTTATCGCTTATACCAGGCATACCACAACAAACGTTTTACTAAAACACTTAATTTCACTCAGAAAACAGAGCGAGAAATACTTTCTTTAGTGCGAAGCTATCTTTTAGGGTACTTTGAACATCTAGAACCAGAGGCAATGATTCAAGTTGGTAGTAACTATAGAGGTCGTTTTGATTTTCTCATTGATAATATAGCGGTTGAATTCGCTGTAAGATCTGCTAATAAAGGTGGGAATAATCTTAAAGCAAAAAATAACGTTAATGAGATGAAAAAACTGATTAGGTACCCAGACCATTCTTTGATGATTTTATTCGATTTTAAGAGATACAGAACAGATGATGAGGTCATAGCAACTCTTAAAGAATACAGAAATATACCATCTTTAGGTCGAGGAAATCATAATCGATACCCATTTACTGTTGCTTATTTTTATCAGGATGAAAGTGGGGATTTATGCTATTACACTAGAAGAATTAGAGTAAAAAGAAGACCAGTTAGTCTAGCTCAAGATAAACATATTATTGAGGAATTTAAAATAATTAGCCAAAGAGAACTAATTGCAACAGAGTTTGATTTGGAAAATGGTGGTGAACACATTCAAGATTATGAGGTAGAGATCAGGGTTAAAGATAATGAATTAACGATTGAATATCAAGATGTTAATGGAGGTTATCATCAATATAAAGGGGTAGAGATTGCACAGGATACTTATGAATTAACATCTACAGAGAACCCTAGAAATACAGCTACAATGACTTTATACATTTATGAAGATGAGCTTTTAACGATTGAAGGAGAACTGATAGAAGATAATCATAAAAAAGGATGGGTTATTGAGCGAAAACAAGAAAATAAAAATATTGAATAATATCTATATTTATAAGGAAATATGATATAAACCCAAATACTTCTTTATTCCATATTTAAACTATACGAGAAAGAAAACATGAAGAAATTCAGTATTACCAGATCTTATCTCTTGGGATAGTGATTTTTTTTATAGTAGGAAAATTAAGTATTACCAATGATGAGTAACTTATTATGAATTTAGAAAACCTAGATATTGTCGCAGAATATGAAGAATACTTAGAAGGAAGTGATAAATCCTTATGGGGTGAACCTTATCTGTGTTGGATAAAATTTAACAATGAGACCAAAGAGCTTAGTATTAAATTTGAATATATACAAGATAATGATAAGCCTAATACTTATGTCACGTTTTCCGGTAAACAAAGTCCTAATAAGCCACTTTTGTTTTATTTAATGTCTAATAAACCTGATGTTGATAATGCAACAATGCAAGTTAAAGCTGATTATGAAGATGGATTTTGGTATTTTGAAGGTTTTTCTGATGTTTCTTATGTAGAAAACATCGCAGGTCTTCCAGTACAAAAAGTTGAACGTAGAATTATTGATATCTATCAAGTTGAAAGCAATGATTAAACTTTATTAATTGGGGTTGTAGTAGATTAGCCCTAGATCTATTATCCAGAGGTTTTTTATGTATTCAAACAATTTGTTGTTACCGATAGACTTATTAGAGAAGCATTACAATGTGAAGTTACCTGATATGGAGAAAGCTCTATCTACATTAGGTATCACGAATGCAAATATCAGTTACATTGTCGGTCCTGTAGTAATTACTTACCATATCAAATTAGAGTTTGATAGCCTAGAAAGTAAAGTAATCAATCAACTTTCTGATCCGATAAAATGGGCGGAGGTATTAAATGTTCGTGCAGTGCGTATTATACCCGATAATTTTGGCACACTTGTTTTGGAAGTTCCGCATAATCATCGCCATACAATTTCACTCAAAGATATGCTCTCCTCTGAAGCCTTTGTTAATAGCAATGCTGATCTACCACTTGTTTTAGGCGCAGATACAAAAGGTGAGCCTGTTGTGATTGATTTAGCTAAAGCTTCTGATTTACTGGTAGCTGGGCAAGTGGGCGGTGGTAAATCAGTTGGAGTGAATACAATGATTTTAAGTCTCTTGTTTAAACTTACGCCTGAGCAAGTTCGCTTTATTATGATTGACCCGAAAGTGGTGGAACTTTCCATTTACAACGATATTCCGCACCTATTAACGCCTGTGGTAACCGATATGAAAAAGGCAGCCAATGCGTTACGCTGGGCAGTGGAAGAAATGGAACGCCGCTATATTTTAGTCAGCCATTTACAAGTGCGTAATATTGAAGACTACAATGCTAAAATTGACCAAGCGGCAGCAATGAACTTACCAATTCCTGATCCAACTTGGAGACCGGGCGACTCAATGGATAGCTTACCGCCGCCACTACAGAAATTAAGCTATATTGTGTTAATTGTGGACGAGTTTGCAGATTTAATGATGTCTGCTGGCAAAGAAGTAGAAGAGTATATTATGCGATTTGCCCAAAAAGCAAGGGCAGTAGGTATTCACTTAATTCTTGCAACACAACGCCCTTCAACGGATGTAATTACAGGAGTAATTAAGGCAAATATCCCAAGCCGAATTGCGTTTACCGTTGCCAGCCAAATCGATTCAAGAACAATTTTAGATTCTGGCGGTGCGGAGGCCTTATTAGGGAGAGGCGATATGCTTTACTCTGGAGAAGGTAGTCCTGATATTATCCGTGTACACGGTGCGTTTATGAAAGACGACGAAGTGCAACGTGTGGCAGCTAACTGGCGAGCAAGAGGCAAACCAAATTATCTCGATAGCATTGTGGAATCAAAATCAGAGGATAATGATGCCAAAAATGACAATGCAGGCGGCGACTTAGATCCGCTATTTGATGAGGTGGTGGAATATATTATTGAGACTGGTTCTGTTTCTATCAGTAATATTCAACGTCGCTTCTCACTCGGNTTGAGACTGGTTCTGTTTCTATCAGTAATATTCAACGTCGCTTCTCACTCGGGTTTAATCGGGCTGCGAGAATTGTGGATCAAATGGAAGCACAAGGCATTGTATCCGAACCAGGCAAAGGTGGAAAACGAGAAGTGCTGGTGAGATAGAAACAACTCAAGAATGATAGAAAATTCCTATTCTTGTTCTGTTAGTAAATCATCTAGGTAATCTGCCCACTTTTGTAGCCAAATCCTACATTCTTTATCATAAGAATGTAGGTTATACGTTCCCTCAATCCCTTTCTTTGAATGACCTAGAATTGCTTCGCCCACTTCATTTGGACAGCCTAACCTTGCCAAACCAGTACGAACCGTTCTACGTAGATCGTGTGGAGACCAGTGGGCAATATCTAGCATCAAACCGTTTTTTCTGAGTGTCCAAGTCCTTTCTGTTAGGTATTTTTGCTGAATTGGTTTTTCTTGTAATCTCATTTGAAATAGATATTTAGTAGAACGATCAAAGGTTTTTATTAGTTCTACTGCTTGAGTAGATAATTGAACATAACGAGATGTACCAGTTTTAGTTTCTCGTAAGAAAATCGTTTTCATCTCTAGATCAATATCATCCCAAGATATCGCACAGATTTCCCCTGTTCTGCAACCTGTTAAGAGAGTTAATAGGAAAACATTCTGTATTTTTTCCGTAAAACGTGAATTTCTTATCCATCTTAAGAATATCTCAAGCTCCCGATGATCAAAGGCTCTTGTTCCCTTATTATTAGTTAGCTTAACTGCTGTCATTCTTAGGCTTTCTTTTGCTAAAAACGCAGGGTTAACAAAGTTTTCATCGAACTTATCTAATCCAATTGCAAAGCGATAAGCAGAAATCCACTCTCGTAGAACGTTACCCGCTTGAACTTGAGCACCTCGCTCATTTACGATTCTTAAAATATGTTCTGCAATTTCTTTTCTCGTCATTGAAGATGCTAATCTATCCCCAAAAGGAATTACTACATCATTATGTAAAGTTCGGCGAACTTCATCTTGCCCTTTTGGTTTCCTTGCCCCAGCAATTAAACGCCCATTTTCACTATAATGATCTTCAATATATTGGGATAAATAGAGTTCTATAAGATCTTTAACGTAAAATTGTTTCTGTTTTTCTTTACTGGCTTGTTCTTTCTTGTAGGCTTTTAATTCTGTGGCAGGGCAACGACCAGCAAGCCGAATATGTTTTAACTCTTTAAGTTGTTTCCTTGCATCTGCTAAACTAACAGTAGGGAATGAACCTATTTTCACTTGAGTAAGTTTCTTTGTTATCGGGCTTGAATAACGATAAAAGAACGTTTTTATACCTGTTTTACCACAAGTAACTCTTAAACCAGAGTATTCTCCAATATCAGCTTTATCTTGATCCTTAGGTTTCATCATCTCAATTGTTTTTGTTGTTAATGGCTTTTTTACATCATTACTCATAAAATAGCTCCTTGAAAGAAAAGTGCTTATTTGTGTACATATATTATACTACGGGTTATGATAACCTACAAATAAACCTATATTTAAGCATAGGTTTCTATGAGACTTTATGGGATTTTAAGAAACGTTATAGATCCTATATGTTTGATAAAATCATTTAATATCAATATATTAACTAATATAACAAGATGAATTTAAACGAAAAAAACACACAGCATACCCCAATGATGGTGCAATATTTGCAACTCAAAGCTCAAAATCCAGACATTCTACTTTTCTACCGAATGGGAGATTTTTACGAGTTGTTTTATGATGATGCGAAACGAGCGGCGACGTTGTTGGATATTTCTCTCACTAAACGTGGGCAATCGGCAGGCGAGCCAATTCCAATGGCGGGTGTGCCGTATCACGCTGTGGAAGGGTATTTGGCAAAGCTAGTCGCATTGGGTGAGAGCGTGGCAATTTGTGAGCAAGTAGGCGACCCCGTCACCTCAAAAGGGCCTGTTGAGCGAAAAGTGGTTAGAATTGTTACGCCGGGAACGGTGAGTGATGAGGCATTACTGCCTGAACGCCAAGATAATTTAGTGGCGGCGGTGTATGAAGAAAAAGGCACTTTTGCGATCGCCTCGCTTGATATGACTTCTGGGCGGTTTTTAATCAGCGAATTGCCAAATAAAGAGGCATTATCAGCAGAATTGCAACGTTTGCAACCTGCAGAAATTCTATATGCGGAAGATTTTTCGGCAGCAGGCATTTTGAACAATTACAAAGGCTTACGCCGCCGTCCTGTGTGGGAATTTGAGCTGGTGACGGCAATTCAACTGTTAAATCGTCAATTTGGCACACAAAGCCTTGCAGGGTTTGGAGTGGAGAAAGCGGTAGTGGCTCTTTGTGCCGCAGGTTGTGTGTTGCATTATGCACAAGAAACCCAGCGTACGGCATTGCCACATATTACTTCAATCAAATTATTTCAACATAGCGATACGGTGTTATTAGATGCTGCCACTCGCCGCAATTTAGAGCTCACGCAAAATTTAGCAGGTGGCACAGAAAACACGCTGGCTGCGGTATTAGATAAATGCGTTACTCCAATGGGAAGCCGTTTGCTCAAGCGTTGGATTCATCAACCGATTCGAGATTATGCCAAACTACAAGAAAGACAGCAGACCATAGGGGCGATTATTCAGCACGACAGAGTTGGAGAACTTCAGCCCTTGTTGCAACAAGTGGGCGATATGGAGCGAATTTTGGCTCGTGTTGCTTTACGTTCGGCTCGCCCTCGTGATCTCACTCGTTTACGCACCGCATTGGCACAACTGCCTGAAGTTGCAAAAAATTCGCAAAATTTGACCGCTAGTTTAGATAAATTATTATCTCAACTTGCTGATTTCAGCGAGTTACACGACTTACTTGAACGTGCGATTATTGAAAATCCGCCACAACTTATTCGTGATGGTGGGGTAATTGCCGAAGGTTACAATGCGGAACTTGATGAATGGCGGGAGCTTTCAGATGGAGCAACACAGTATTTAGAGAATTTGGAAATTCGTGAGCGTGAAAGTACAGGGATTGATTCGCTGAAAATCGGCTTTAATGCGGTTCACGGTTACTACATTCAAATCAGTCAAGGGCAGGCTCACAAAGCTCCGATTCACTATGTTCGCCGTCAAACGCTTAAAAATGCCGAACGCTATATTATTCCTGAACTCAAAACCTATGAAGACAAGGTGTTAAAGGCGAAGGGGGCATCGCTTGCACTCGAAAAACAACTTTACGATGAGCTATTTGATATTTTAATGCCACGATTAGGCGAGCTGCAACTGGCGGCAATGGTGCTTTCAACCCTTGATGTGCTGACTAACCTTGCCGAGCGATCAGATAGCTTAAATTATGTTTGCCCAACCTTTAGCCCAAACAGAACGGTAAACATCAAAGGCGGCAGACACCCTGTGGTTGAGCAGGTGCTAACAGATCCATTTATCGCCAACCCTGTATTTCTGAACGCTCAACGCCATTTGTTGATTGTAACAGGTCCGAATATGGGCGGTAAAAGTACCTATATGCGACAAATCGCCCTCATTACGTTGATGGCGTATATCGGCAGTTTTGTGCCGGCAGAAAGTGCGGAAATTGGCCCGATTGATCGGATTTTTACTCGCATTGGAGCAAGCGATGATCTCGCTTCGGGGCGTTCAACCTTTATGGTGGAGATGACAGAAATGGCGAATATTCTTCATCAAGCTACTGAAAATAGCCTTGTGTTGATTGATGAAATCGGGCGAGGAACTTCAACCTACGATGGCTTATCGCTTGCGTGGGCGTGTGCAGAATGGTTGGCGAAGAAAACGCAATCTTTAACGCTATTCGCTACCCATTATTTTGAGCTAACAGGGTTGCCAAATCAGCTTAAAGGCGTGGCAAATGTGCATTTAGATGCGAGAGAACATAACGACACTATCGCCTTTATGCACTCGGTACAAGAAGGGGCTGCAAGCAAAAGCTACGGCTTGGCGGTGGCGGCATTGGCGGGCGTACCAAAGCAAGTGATTCAACTGGCAAAACAGCGTTTGGCACATTTGGAGGAAATCTCCCTCCAAACAAAACAAGCCAACGAACACCCACAAGCGGATTTACTGTTTTCCGATGGTTTTGATTTGCAAAAAAATGAAGTAATTCAACCAGTTGTAGCAGTAGAAAGTGAAGTCGAGAAAGCCCTGAAAGCCCTTCAGCCTGATGAACTCACCCCAAGACAGGCGTTGGATGAGTTGTATCGCTTGAAAAAATTGTTGGGGTAAATGTTTTGTTTGACGATAGTGTTTAAAGAGCTCATAATTTATTCAGAAATAGAGTTAAAAGGTAAAATAGCGATGAGATTAATACAGTCAAAAAGTCAGTTCTCAAAAGATTTTCAAGAAAAAATTTCATTAATGTTTGAGCAATCATTAACGGAAGAACAGCGTTTTTTGCAAGGTATAATGAACGGAGAGATTGAGCTTATCTCTCACGATGAAGTGATGGAAAAACTTGAATATGTTTTGAAAAATGGACTGGATCGTAAATGAAACAAGATTATGTTATTTTCTGGTCTAAAAAAGCAGAGTTTAAATTGTTAGATAAAGCAGATTAAATTTATTCTGAAAGTCAAAATGGAGAAGTAGCAAATAAATTTTTAGAAACAATGCGAAGTCTTGCTGAAAAACTGAGTTTTGTAGCATCAGCATATGCCGATGGAAAATTCCATATTTATCCTTTGAAATATGGGCATTCGGTAGAATTTATTGTCGCAGATAATATAGTTGTGATTGAAGACTTTCTCCCTAAAGGAATGAGTTACTCTTTCTATTAAAAATCGCCCCTTAAAACAGGGGCGATTTTCTTTAGAACGTATGCGAAAACTCAATATACACACGGTTTTTGTCATAACTGTAAAACGTGTGATTACTTTTTACTTTATTATATTGCCATGTTAGACGAGGGGTAATGCCTTTAAAATGTAGGGCTCTGTGCCAAATGCTCGCTTGCACGCCATATTCTTTATTACGCTGAGTAATTTGGAAAATTGGCATTGGAGCTCTATATTGCTTGCGAGCATAGCGGACACTTAATTGGGTGGAAAGCCCGTTCTTCCATTCTTGCCCCCAACCCAGTGAAACACCTCTGCGAATAAAGCTATCATCTAAATCACGGGTGCTGGTGCGGTTAAAATTCGCCCCCACAAACCAATATTGTTGGCTGTTAGGGTAAAAATAGAGGCTCGGGGCAATAAAATGATAATTGCCGTCTAAATGTTGGCGGCGGGTGTAACGCTGCTCGGCATATTCATAAGTGATGGCGGATTGCCACTGCGGCGTAATCCAATATTGCCAACGGGTATTTACACCGCCCGATTTGGAGTAACGTTTCGTGCTTTCACTTTGGCTAGAGCCACTGGCATACCACATCTGCTCAAAAAACGGCAACAAGGTGATTTTTTGTTTCGCATTTTGATAACCCAAGCCGAGGCTTTCTCTGAGCGAATATTCGTTATATTTTTTGTTGTTCCAGTAATATTTACCGTTTCCGCTTAAACGAAACTCGTGGAAGAAACCATTGCCCCAAGACCATTTTTTATCCGCCTCAAAGTGAAATCCGACCCCTTGGGCGGATTCTTTTTTCGGTGCAGTCCAGCTATCATAGGTTGTACCAGCGTTTGGGGCATTGTTGATATTCGGGTCGTTTAAATAGGTTAAGCCACCTTGAAATATCCATCTGTCTTGCTTGCTGATTGCGTCTAAATAATGACTGATCATATTTGCAATTTCTGGCGGTAATTTATCCGCTTGTAATTTGTGAAATTGTGCTTCTGCTGCTTCATTTTCACGATTCTCAAAAAGAGTCACCGCAAGCTGCATTCTAATTGGCTGATTTTCAGGATAACTTGCCAGCAATTCTCGGTAGAGTTTAATAGATTGTGTGTAATCTTGCGTTGATTTAGCCTCAACAGCCTTTGCCCACGCAATGATGTCTCCATTTTGCTCAGATGCAGGAAGTTTTTGGTACATTGGCAATAAAAAGACCACATTTTCGCTATGCCCTGTTACCAATGCCATAAGCATTGCCGAATTTAATAATTCAGGTTGCTGAATGAGTTCTTGGCTTGAAAGTGAAATCGCTTTATTGCTATGTTGCACTTTGGGCTGAACCTGAGCAACTTTATGCTCCGGTTTCTCAAACGATTGATTTTGTTGCATTCGCTGATTATCCATTTTCTCTTGAATTTGAGTTGGGGTGACGTCAGCAAATGCGAGAGGAGAAGTAAGCATTAAAGAAATAAAAAGTGATTTTTTCATCATAGAGAGCCGTTAATAAATAGAAAAGGCCATTTTTCAATAGCCTTTCAAAAAGATCAATTAAAAATTACTGTTTTTTACCACCAAATGCACCAGAGAAGCTTGATGAGCTGTAAGCTCCGCCAATTTCAGATGCATCTGGACCATAGAAATGCCCTTCTAACTCAGCGGCTTTTCCATTATAAACTGCTGTACCTTCAAACTCGTTATCATCAATTTTAGCGTTAGTAATGGTCACATTTGGAGCAACATCACCGTTTATGGTTTTATTAGCAAAATCAACAGTTAGCGTATGGCCTTTTGAGTCTAAGGAGTCTTGACCATTTGCCACAAACACACCTTCTACGTTATAGGTTGCCGTACCGGTTTTCGGCATATTCGCTTTTGGCGTTTCTTCACCTTGGGTAAATACATAGCCGTCAATATGCCCGAATTTAGAGCTTGCATATTTTGTACCGCTTACCGTGACATCGTTATAAGTTACGCCATTAATGGTGGCGTTTTTTGGTATCTTAGTAAATCCACCTGATACAATGCCACTCCAAGCGACAGGGAAGGTTTTGCCATCAACCACTAATACTTGTTTATAAGTATTGGCTGTGTTGATTTCAAATTCTTTGCTGTCTCGCGTACGGAATGCTGTTCCCATATCATCAGAAGAATTTGTTTGGGTTGGTTGAGTTGGAGTTGTTTGGGTAGGTGCAGGTTTATTAACAGAAGTATTTGTATTGTTATTTGCAGCAGGAGAAGTACTATTATTTCCACCACCTGAACTACCACAAGCAGAAATTACACAAGCAGCAAGAAGCGTTAAGCTAAATTTTACGATTTTTTTCATAGGTATGTTCCTTTTTAATTTGAAAAATAGAAACTATTATGATGAGCTAGGATGAGCCATCAAATAGAGTATGAAGAGTTTAGTATCATTTGTAAATAGATAAAATAAAATCACCCTAGTGGAGCAATTTTATTATTTTACCAATTCCACAACCTCTCTTACCAACTTCCCAATCTCCTCCCACTTCTGCGCCTTAATCAGTGATTTCTCCACAAACCAAGAGCCACCGCACGCCACCACATTCGGAATAGCAAGGTAGTCGTTGATGTTTTGCGGTGAAATACCACCAGTCGGCATAATTTG
>NZ_JBGTYY010000039.1:0-17547 GCF_041807705.1 Mannheimia kashgarensis | reverse complement strand
AACACCGATGGCAACCTTACTTGATGGAAAACGGATTTGGGTGGAAAAGAATTTAAGCTCAAATTAATCTGACAGACACGGTAATTTTAAACGGGGGACTGTCAGATTAGGTTTGATCTTCTACACATAAAGTCGGGCAATATGCCCGATTTTTTTATACCTTTCCAATACGTTGTAACGATTATTCTGTTTGATGGGTATTAATTGCACATAAATTGAACCCTAATGTTTCTGCAACTACACAAATTGTCTGAAACTTCACTTGGCTTGGGTCTTTAAATAAACGTTTAAGCGTAGAGCTAGAAACCCCTGTTTGCATTTCAAGCGTAGTGAGTTCAACCCCTAATAGTTTCCTTTGAGCATTTAATTGCTTTCCAAAATGCTCCAAATCATTAATTTTATTCTTCTCAAATAATTTCCGCTCTTCTTGTTCTTGCTTCAATGCCTGTTTTCGCAATTGGTTTAACTGGTTAATCTGATTTTGTAATTCTGCTGATAGTTTCATAATTACCTCTGTTTACAATTGGTCTTTTTTGATAGGAATTCTATTTTTATGGATCAAATATAACCTTTTTATTATCTCAAGGTTTATATTTAATCTTAAATTATTTTTAGACGGTGTTCAATATATCAAATATAAACCGTAATGAAATTAAGCCTGATTAAAAATATGGAATTATTTATGTTAGAATAGCCACACTAAAATGATATAAAGAGAGGAAGTTATGGATCTCGCTTATTTGGCAAAAATGCCGCAAGAGGAATTTACCGCACGCCGTGAGCGTGTATTTGAGCAAATGCAAGATAATTCAGCATTATTGGTGTTTACTGAATCAGAAAAACGCCGTAACAGTGATTGCGATTATCTATTTAGATCTGATAGTTACTTCTGGTATCTCAGTGGATTTGCTGAGCCAAAATCGGCGATATTATTGGTTAAGCAAGACGATAAAGCAGAGAGTATTATTTTTGTGCGTAAAAAAGACTCGTTAATGGAAACTTGGAATGGCAGAAGATTAGGTGTTGAAAATGCACTAAAAACGTTACACTTTAACGAAGCTTTTGATATCGATGAAATTCAAGTGATACTTGCAAAAAAATTAGTAAATTTAACCGCTTGTTACTATGTATTTGGTATGCAAAAGTGGGGGGATGATATTCTTTTCTCTACATTTAATGAGATGAAAGCCAATCGTCAGAAAACCCCTACTATATTAATCGATTGGCAGCCTATGCTCTCTGAAATGCGTTTAATTAAATCGGATTTAGAGGTTGCTCTCATTCAACAGGCTTGCCATATTTCTGCAATGGCACATATTCGAGCAATGAAACAAACACGTCCGAATCGTTATGAATTAGAAATTGAAGGGGAGTTGCAATATGAATTTACTCGCTTTGGGGCACGATTTCCTGCTTATAATTTTATTGTGGCGGGAGGGGAAAATGCTTGCATTTTGCACTACAATCAAAATGACCAAGTGCTAAACGATGGAGATTTATTACTCATTGATGCAGGGGCAGAATTTGCTCATTATGCAGGGGATATTACTCGCACTTTCCCAATAAACGGCAAGTTTTCTGAGCCACAAAAAGAGCTATATGAATTAACATTAACAATGTTGAAAGAGGCAACTAAGCTACTTGTGCCGAACAGTTCTATCAAGGCAGCTAATGACAAAGCGGTTCAAATTCTCACAGAAGGCTTAGTACGTTTAGGTATTTTAACGGGGAAGGTCGATGAATTGATTGAGCAGAAGGCGTATCGTCAATTCTATATGCACGGCTTAGGGCATTGGTTAGGGTTAGATGTACACGATGTGGGCGATTATGGCACAGAGCGAGATCGCCCATTACAGATTGGTATGGTGCTAACGGTTGAGCCGGGTATCTATATTCCGAAAGAAGCAAACGTACCCGAGCAATATAAAGGTATTGGTATTCGCATTGAAGATAACTTGCTGATTACCGACTACGGTAATAAAAACTTAACCAGCGGCTGCCCGAAAGAAATTGCGGATATTGAGCAGTTAATGCAATCGGCTCAATAATTTGCAATGTTTTGTGAAAAATTATTCACAATCCTTGTAAGTATTGTTCACAGCCTCGCTGCCGTTGGTAAAGCTAACGTTCAAAAAGTGATACTTTTTGTGACCGCTTGCTTTGATATTTTTCTGAATTTCGCTTAAGCTAACTAAACCAAACGCAGTGTTTGGGGTATATAGTACATTAAGGAGTGTAATATATGTATTTTGAAATTTATCAAGATGCTAAAGGTGAATACCGCTGGCGTTTAAAAGCAGGTAATCACGAAGTGGTTGCAACTGGTGAAGCGTATAAAACCAAACAAGGTTGCCAAAAAGGTATTGAAGCCGTTAAAAAAGTAACCGCAGAAACAGAAGTTAAAGATTTAACAAAGACAGAAGCATAATAAATAAAGCCCTGATATTTTGAATATTAGGGTTTTTGTTATTTATGCAAAAAATATGATTAATTATTCAACTTAATAGTTGCGGATTTTTCTAAAAAAGCTAATATAGTGGCTATTATTATGAGGAAATTATGCACAACACAGAATTAGCTTTAGCCCAATGGTTTAGACAATCTACGCCTTATGTCAATATGCACAGAGGAAAAACCTTTGTCATTATGCTTGATGGCGATGTTATCGAAAGTCCAAATTTTATTAATATAATCAATGATATTAGCTTACTACACAGCTTGAATATCAAATTAGTAATTGTGTTTGGAGCAAGACCACAGATTAATCAGCTCTTAACCCAAAATAACATTGAGCCTGAATATTACAATAATATTCGAATTACAAATCCGCAATCACTAGAGTATGTTAAACAGGCGGTAGGGAAAGTCCATTACGACTTATTTGCCCGCCTTTCGTTGCGTTTACCGCATTCCGAAGTGATTAATGTAGTGAGCGGTAATATGATCTTGGCTCAGCCAATTGGCGTAGTTGATGGGGTAGATTATGCCTTAAGTGGCAAAATTCGCCACATTAATGTGGAGAGCATCAAACAGCAGCTTGCACAAAATTCAATCGTATTACTTGGACCTATAGCGCCTTCTGTAACAGGAGAGATGTTTAATTTACCGTTTGAAGATATTGCCACTCAAGTTGCAATTAAACTTCGTGCCGATAAATTAATCGGTTTTTGTGAAGAGCAGGGTATTTTAGATGAAGCAGGCAATGTCATTTCGGATATCTTGCCACAAGATGCACAAAAGGTGCTGAACAATTTAATCGAGCAAGGGCAGTATCATACAGCAAAAGCCCGTTTTTTACAGGCAGCGATCAGTGTTTGTCGAGAGGGGGTAAAACGTTCCCATTTACTGAGCTATAAAGAAGATGGCTCACTACTGCAAGAGTTATTCTCTCGTGATGGTATCGGTACACAGTTCTCAATGGAAAACTCGGAAAATATTCGTATTGCTACTGCAAGATATATTCCGGGATTACTGGATTTAATTCGTCCTCTTGAACAACAGGACATTCTGGTTAAACGCTCTCGTGAACAGCTAGAAATGGAAATTGCTAACTATACCATTATTGAGCGTGATGGCGTAGTTATTGCGTGTGCGGCATTGAATGTCTATCCGGAAGAAAAAATGGCAGAAATGGCTTGCGTGGCAGTTCACCCGGATTATCGAGATTCCTCAAGAGGCGATATTTTATTGGAGAATATCCGCAAACGGGCAGAGCAGTTAGGAATGGAAAAGCTCTTTGTGCTAACCACCCGAACTACTCAATGGTTTCAAGAACGTGGTTTTAGATTAGCAGATGCTCAAGATTTACCTCGTTATAAGCGAGAAAATTATAACTATCAACGCAGATCAAAAGTATTGATATTGCCACTCTAAGATAAGAAAATCCCTTTATCTTTGATCTGACCCAAAAAGTTAGACTGCTCTAATTCAAGGACTGAGTTCTGTACTCCACAGGGCTCAGTCCTTTTAGCTTCACTTGAATACGCTCATTATTGTAGTAATAAATGTACTCTTGAATAGTTTGTTTAAGCTCAGCAAGCGTGTTAAACCGCTTACCAAAATAACACTCCGTTTTGAGTCGCCCGAAAAAGCTTTCCATTGCACTGTTATCCAAGCAATTTCCCTTTCTTGACATACTTTGTCTAATGCCATTTTGTTAGCAAATTGTCTGAAAACCTAACATTTGATATTGCCAACCTTGGTCGGAATGTAATATCGGTGTTGAACCGTCAAGCCTTGCCACCGCTTGATTCATCATTCGAGTTATCTGCCCAAAATTCGGGGATTCTGCCAAGTCATAGGCGATAATTTCGCCATTAAATAAGTCCTTAATCAGTGATAAATAAAGTTTACCTTCCGCACATTTGAACTCGGTTATGTCTGTGCCCCATTTCTCATTGGGTTTTGTCGCATTAAAATCTTGCTGTAAGCGATTTTCTGTAATCCGACCCACTTCTCCTTGATACGAGCGATATTTTCGGTACTTGCATTTCCCTTTCAACCCCAATTTTTGCATTATCGCTTGGACTTTTTTATGGTTAATTGTCCATATTTTTCTCAATATTTTAGGTAATAAGCCGTTTATACCCTGTTTCTCAAAGGCTTGCAACCATTGGCTGATAAGAGCAGGGGAAGGAATACCAAAATGCAAAGCGGCTTTTTTTGTAGAAAATTGCCCGTTTTTAACCGCTTGTATCACAGATAATTTGAATTCGGAGGAGTAAGTTTGCTTTTTACCTAAAACAGCTAACCCATTGAAACCATAATGATGATATTGGTTAACCCAAAGTCTTAATGTGCTTTTCTCCAGCTGAAAATGCTGACGAGTAAGCGAGTGATTTTTCCCGGCTTGAAGGTAAAATTCGATCACTTGTTGTTTGAAAGATTGGTTGTATTTAGTCATAAAAAATCTGCACCTTAATCAGTTGGTTATTTAGTCCAACTTTTGGGGTGCAGTTCACAATAAAGGGATTTACTTTTGCAAATTTTAACGAAAATCTAACCGCTTACAGAGCGTTTTTATCGCCACGAGAGAGGCTAATAACACCAGAGCGTACGATTTCAACAATTGAGGTTTCTTCCTTCACAGCGTCAATAAAGGCATTGAGTTTCTCGCTTGATCCAGCTAATTGAATGGTGTAAAGCTTTGGTGTTAAATCCACGATTTGCCCACGATAAATATCCACCATACGTTTTAATTCATCACGAGATGAGCCTGTGGCACGCACTTTTACTAATAACACTTCACGCTCAACGTGCTCGTAAGCACTTAAATTACTTACTTTAAATACATCAACTAATTTGTGTAATTGTTTTTCAATTTGCTCTAATACCTTTTCTTCGCCTTGTGCGACAATTGTCATTCGTGAAAGGCTTGGATCGTCGGTTGGAGCAACGGTTAAACTTTCAATGTTAAAGCCACGTTGTGAGAACAAGGCAACCACACGAGATAACGCCCCTGATTCGTTCTCTAATAATACTGCTAATGTTCTACGCATTTGTTCTCTCCGTTTTACTTAACATCATTTCATTCATTGCACCGCCACGAATTTGCATTGGGTAAACGTGCTCTGTTTCATCAATCAGAATATCCACAAACACCAATTTATCTTTAATACTAAAGGCTTGTGTTAATTTTTCTTCCAATTCAGATGGGTGATCAATTTGAATTCCAACGTGTCCATAGGCTTCGGCTAATTTAGCGAAGTTTGGCAGAGAATTCATATACACCTGTGAATGACGACCTGAATAGATAATATCCTGCCACTGTTTTACCATACCTAAGAAGCGATTATTTAAGCTGATAATCACAACCGGCGTATCGTATTGTTTAGCCGTTGAAAGCTCTTGAATATTCATCTGAATGCTGCCATCGCCCGTTACACAAATAACCGTTGCCTCTGGGTGAGCAAATTTAACGCCCATTGCAGCAGGTAAGCCAAAGCCCATTGTGCCTGCACCGCCTGAGTTAATCCAACGGCGTGGTTTATCAAAACCATAATGAAGGGCTGCAAACATTTGGTGTTGTCCTACATCTGATGCCACATAAGCCTCTCCATTTGTGAGTTTGTGGATCATTTTAATGACTTGCTGTGGTTTAATTACTTCTGAACTTTCTTCAAAAGTAAGACAGTTGCGAGCTTTCCATTCATCAATTTGCTGCCACCAAGCGGTCAAATCTGTCTGACTTTTTGCAAGATTTTCATCATCAAGCAATGATAAAAATTCGTCCATTACATTTTTCGCACTGCCTACAATCGGAATATAGGCAGGTACGGTTTTAGAAATAGAGGCTGGGTCAATATCAACGTGAATAACTTTGGCGTTAGGACAGTATTTCGCTAAATTATTTGTTGTACGATCATCAAAACGTACACCAATACCTAAAATCAAATCACTTTCGTGCATAGCATTGTTTGCTTCATAAGTGCCGTGCATACCAAGCATTCCTAAGAATTGTCTATCAGAAGCAGGGTAAGCACCTAATCCCATTAATGATGTTGTAACGGGAAGGTTTAATTTTTGAGCAAACTCCGTTACTTCCGCAGAACATTCTGCACTAATCACGCCACCGCCGATATAGAGGATGGGCTTTTTCGTTACCAATAAAGCTTTTAATGCTTTTTTGATTTGACCTTTATGCCCTTGTACCGTTGGGTTATATGAACGCATTGGCACTGATTTTGGATATTCATACGGATATTTATTTAGTGGGTTTACCATATCTTTTGGAATATCAATCACTACAGGGCCGGGACGACCAGTTGAAGCTATATAGAATGCTTTTTTAATTATGTGGGGAATATCTTCCGTTCTTTTTACTAGGAAACTGTGCTTTACCACTGGACGAGAAATACCTATCATATCGCATTCTTGGAATGCATCGCTTCCAATAAAGCTAGATGGCACTTGCCCTGATAAGATTACCATTGGGATAGAATCGGTATAAGCAGTTAAAATACCTGTAATGGTATTAGTTGCTCCCGGTCCTGAAGTGACCAATACACAACCTACTTTACCTGTAGAGCGAGCATAGCCATCAGCCATATGCACTGCTGCTTGCTCGTGGCGAACGAGAACGTGGTTTAAACCGAGTGTGTGAATTGCATCATAAATATCAAGTACAGAACCACCTGGATAACCAAAAACATATTCAACGCCTTCGTCTTTAAGGGACTGTACAACCATTTCTGCACCAGAAAGTTTTTTCATCAAATCCTCCAACCAAAAATACATTTTATAAAGTCAGGAGGATTTTGCAGTAAATTTTTATGACTGTCTAGTGATGTTTTTTAACTCAATTGCAAATTTTTATAGTTTTATATTTCAAATAATCTAATTAATTTGGATTTTTATAAAAATAAATTCAACCTGAAATTGATTTATGATTTTATATTCTATATTTTATGCTTTTAGCAAAATTTAAAACTTTATTGTCTTTAGTGCTTATTTGAGCAAAAAAACATCCGCTAAAAAACATAAAAATGTACAAAAGAGTCAAAAAATCTGACCGCTTGTAGAAACTAGGCTTCTTCAAGTAATGCTAATTTTTCATTAGCATCGGTAGTAATTTTAGCGATAGCATTACGATAGGTAATTTCTAAAGTTTCTCTGCTAGTGGCAATTACTCCTTGATCGAGCAAGAAGCCATCTTTGACATCATAAACCCAACCGTGCAATGAGAGTGATTTTCCTCGTTCCCACGCGGATTTAATAATAGAAGATTGTCCTAAATTATACACTTGCTCTGCTACATTCAAACGAGTTAGCACATTTGAGCGCTCTTCATAAGGTAGCTTTCCTAGTAGGTAACTATGCTTAAGCCAAATATCCCGTATGTGGAGCAGCCAGTTGTTAATTAAACCAAGATCGTTTTGTGCCATTGCAGCATTAATGCCACCACAATTGGTATGGCCGCAGATGATAATATGCTCAATCTCGAGTACATCAACGGCATATTGTACGACGGATAAACAGTTTAAATCAGTATGAATAACCATATTAGCTACATTTCTATGTACAAATAATTCACCCGGTTCTAGACCCGTTAATTTTTCAGCAGGCACACGGCTATCCGAGCAGCCAATCCACAAATAGGTCGGCTTTTGATGTTCGGCTAATTTTTTAAAATAATCGGATTGTTCATCCTTCATCTGAGTTGCCCAAGCGTGATTATTCGCAAATAGGCGTTCAATTTTCTCCATAAATTCTCCTTTTTATGCTCTATTTTTATCCGACTAAGATTATATGATTAAATTGGAAAGTCGGGTAGGCAAAAATAAAAATGCCCTTTGCGTGAAAGGGCATTTATTAGTCAATAATAAGTCAATTATTGTGTTGCTTGAATAGCAGTTAATGCGATTGTATAAATAATGTCATCAACTAAAGCCCCACGAGATAAGTCATTTACAGGTTTACGCATACCTTGCAACATCGGACCAATAGAGACTAAATCGGCAGAACGTTGTACTGCTTTATAGGTGGTATTACCAGTGTTTAAATCTGGGAATACAAACACCGTTGCTTTACCTGCTACTGGCGAGTTTGGTGCTTTTGAGCGGGCAACGTCTTCCATAATCGCCGCATCATATTGTAACGGACCATCAATCACTAAGTCCGGACGTTTTTCTTGTGCAATACGAGTTGCTTCTTTTACTTTCTCTACATCTGCGCCAGAGCCAGAAGTACCGGTAGAATAGGAGATCATTGCAACACGAGGCTCAATACCAAATGCTTTCGCTGATTCAGCGGATTGAATTGCAATTTCAGCTAATTGTTCTGCGGTTGGATCTGGGTTTACTGCACAGTCACCATATACCAATACTTGATCAGGTAGTAGCATAAAGAAGATTGAAGAAACAATTGAGCTGCCCGGTGCAGTTTTAATGATCTGCATTGGCGGACGGATTGTATTTGCTGTTGTATGTACAGCACCTGAGACTAAACCATCAACTTCATTAGCTTCAAGCATCATTGTACCTAATACTACATTGTCTAATAGCTGTTCACGGGCAACAACTTCAGTCATACCTTTTGCTTTACGCAATTCAACTAAACGATCAACATAGTTATCACGAATACTTGCAGGGTCAATAACCACAACACCTTTACCTAATACAACCCCTTGTGCTTCTGCAACACGTTGTACATCGGTTGGATTAGCCAATAAGATACATTCTGCAATACCACGTTCAGCACATAATGCTGCCGCTTTAACAGTACGGGGTTCATCACCTTCGGGTAATACAATGCGTTTTTTCGCTTGGCGAGCATATTCAGTTAATTGATAACGGAATGCTGCAGGAGAGAGGCGACGAGTACGAGTGCCAGCCTTAGACATTTCATCAATGAAGTTCACATTAAATTGACTTGCCATATACTCTTTGATCGCGGCGATACGCTCTTTATCATCTACAGGCACTTCTAAGCTAAAACTTTGCAAGCTCAATGCCGTTTGCCAAGTGTTTCCTTCAATACGGAATACAGGAACACCTGTTTCAAAGGCTTGTTGGCAAAGTTTGCCAATGATGTTATCAATTTTGTAACCGCCTGTTAATAAAATAGCACCAATTTTCACGCCATTCATCACAGCAAGTGAAGCAGCAACTAATACTTCTGGACGATCTGCTGAAGTCACCAATAAGCTCCCTGCTTTAAAGTGATCCACCATATGTGGTAAGCTGCGGGCACAGAAAGTAACACCTCGAATACGGCGAGTTTTAAGTTCGCCCTCATTGATAATAGAAGCACCTAAATGTTTAGCAACATCAATAGCACGAGTAGCAATCAGCTCTGCTTTCCAACCGATACAACCTAAGAGTTCAATTGGGCTTTTCGCAAAGAGATTTTCTACTTCAGCTACATTGTTGTTAGAGTGTTGGAATGAATCGAAAATTTCAGTTAAATCTGGGCGAGTTCTACCAGAATCATCAACAGGTGCATTGAATTTATTGATAATAACACCTAATAAATTCGGATTGTGGCGACCACCAAACTGTGAAGCCGCGGCTTCAATACGCTCTTTTAATTGAGCAGGCGTATCTGAAGCTGGAGCTGCGACTAACACGATCTCAGCATCAAGCGATTGTGCAATCTCATAGTTAATGCTGTTAGCATAAGAATTTTTACGGGTTGGAATTAAACCTTCAATAATGATAATTTCATTATTTTTAGATAGTTTTTGGTGGCGTTCTACCACTTTTTCCAATAACACATCAGTTTGGTTTTGACCGATTAACGCTTCCGCTTCGCTAAGCATAAATGGCTCGCCAACTTCTGTGGTTTGGTCTGCACGAATAATAGTGGTTGAGCGGTCTAAGATATCTTCGCCACTAATAGGCTGGGCAATTGGTTTTAAGAAGCCAACTTTAGAACCTTTTTGCTCTAGTGCGTGAACTAAGCCTAAACTTACGCTTGTTAAGCCAACACCCGTTGAAACAGGGATAAGAATAATTGTTCTAGACATAATTATTTCCAATTAGAAAGTGAAAGGGCAGAATATCTGCCCCTGTATCATTATAGTGCTAATTTAGCGGTATCTTGTGCAATTACTAACTCTTCGTTAGTTGGGATTACAACTGCTTTGAATGCTGAGTCATCAGTTGTAATTACCCCATCTTTACCAAAACGAGCAGCTAGGTTACGCTCTTTATCTAGCTTAATACCAAATAATTTTAAGTGATTTAAGGTTAATTCACGCACTAAACCAGAGTTTTCGCCGATACCGCCTGTAAAGGCAATAGCATCTAAGTGATCAGAACCTAAAATCGCCATATATGAACCGATATATTTAGCTAAACGGTAGCTATAAACATCTAAAGCACGTTTTGCTTCTGGTTTAGATTCATCACTGTAGTTATCTTCAGAGTAACGGCAGTCGCTGGTTACACCTGTTAAGCCTAAAAGACCTGATTGTTTTACTAGAGTATCATCAATCTCTTTCATTGACATACCTAAGTTGTTGTATAAGAAAGAGATGATGGCTGGGTCTAAATCACCAGAACGAGTGCCCATTACTAAACCTTCTAATGGTGTTAAACCCATTGAAGTGTCAATACACTTACCGTTACGTACAACTGATACAGAACCACCATTACCTAAATGGCAGATAATTGCGTTTGTTTGATCTACCGGTTTATCTGCTAATTCAGCAATTTGTGAAGTGATGTAGAAATGACTGGTACCGTGGAAACCGTAACGGCGAATACCATTTTCTTTATATAATTTGTATGGGAGAGCATATAAGAATGCCTGTTCTGGCATTGTTTGGTGGAACGCAGTATCGAATACAGCCACGTTTTTATCTTTTAATTCAGGGAAGATGCGGAATGCTTCATTGATACCGATTAAATGTGCAGGGTTGTGTAGTGGTGCAAATTGGCTTGCTTCTTCAATACCTTTAATCACTTCATCTGTAATAACTACAGAAGAGGTGAATTTCTCGCCACCGTGAACAATACGATGACCAATAGCACCAATGTTTTCTTTTAATTCATTAGGTAATAATTTTTCAGCAATAAATGTAAGTGCTTCGCTATGTGCTGCACCTGCGCCTAAATCGGCATTACCTTTCTCTCCATTTAACTTCCATTTGATACGAGCATCTTCTAAATTAAATGCTTCAGCCAGACCAGATAACTTTTCATCACCAGTTTTCGGATCTAAAATGGCAAATTTAAGAGATGAACTACCACAGTTAAGAATTAAGATTAAGTTTTTAGACATGGTCAAATTACCTTATTTTTGAAATGACGTTGAATAAAATACAAATTTTTACTTGTATATTCGGGCATAAAGGATACACCTTTCAGCCATTAAAATAAATGCTTGAAATAAAAGAAAGGCAAAAATGTGCTTAAAATTTGATATAATAAGGTATAAATGTGAAAAAACATAGCAAACAAGCGGTTATTTTTTTAAAATATTTTGCAGTTTTCTGTTTTTATTTCATTTGGAGATTCATTTATGCTAAATAGAAGAAAGTTTATTCAACTTGGTGCAAGTGCGATGCTTATTTTAGGCACTCAACCCTCTGCTTTTGCCCAAAATGCTCAAAATAAAGCCTCATTACGTGTGATTGCAACAACAGATATTCACAGTTTTTTAACCGATTTTGATTATTATAAAGATGCACCAACCGAAAAATTTGGTTTTACTCGAGCTGCAACCTTAATAAAACAGGCTAGAGAGCAAGTAAGAAACAGTGTTCTAGTTGATAATGGTGATTTAATCCAAGGTAATCCTATTGCCGACTATCAATCTACTAAGGGCTCAAAAGAGGGCAGAGCAGAGCCTTCAATTATGGCATTAAATGCGATGCAATATGATGTTGGGACATTAGGTAATCACGAATTTAACTACGGGTTAGCTTATTTGGATAGTGCAATTAAGCAGGCTAAATTCCCTATCATTAATGCCAATATTGTAAAACCGGGAACTGATTCGCCATTCTTCACACCTTATATTATTCAAGAGAAAAAAATCATTGATGAAAATGGTAAAGAGCAAACCATCAAAATCGGTTATATCGGTTTTGTGCCTCCACAAGTAATGGTGTGGGATAAAGCAAATTTGGAAGGACAGGTTGAGGCAAGAGATATTGTTAAAACTGCACAAAAATATGTTCCTATGCTAAAAGAAGCTGGCGCAGACATTGTTATCGCACTTGCTCATACAGGGCCATCAGATGAGCCTTACCAAGAAGGAGCGGAAAATTCAGCATTCTATCTTGCTGATGTAAAAGGACTTGATGCGGTTGTTTTCGGACATTCGCACCGATTATTCCCAAATAAAGAATTTGCTACGTCTCCAAATGCAGATATTGCAAAAGGTACAATGAAAGGTATCCCGCAAAGTATGGCTGGCTATTGGGCAAACAATATTAGTGTAATTGATTTAAATTTGGCTCAAAATAACGGCAAATGGGTAGTTGTGGACGGTAGAGCAGAGTTACGCCCGATCTATGACAATGAAACGAAAAAAGCAACCGTTGAAAACCACCCGGAAATTGCAGCGTTATTAAAAGAAACACACGAAGAAACCCGTAAATTTGTGGCTCAACCAATCGGTAAAGCAACAGATAATATGTACAGCTATCTTGCTTTAGTTCAAGATGACCCAACCATTCAAATTGTAAACCAAGCACAAAAAGCCTATGTAAAAAACGTGGTTAAAGGCTTGCCTGAACTTGCAGAGCTTCCTATTCTAAGTGCTGGAGCCCCATTTAAAGCGGGTGGTCGTAAAAACGATCCAACAGGCTATACCGAAGTTGATAAAGGCGAATTAACCTTCCGTAATGCGGCAGATTTATACCTTTATCCAAACACCTTGGTGGTAGTTAAAGCCAGCGGTGCAGAATTAAAAGAGTGGTTAGAATGCAGTGCTGGAATGTTCAAACAAATAGATGTAACGAGCGATAAACCACAATCCCTACTGGATTGGACAGGATTCCGCACCTACAATTTTGATGTGATTGATGGGGTAAGTTATCAATTTGACTTAACGCAACCTGCTCGTTATGACGGCGATTGTAAGTTAATCAACGAAAATGCTCATCGTGTGGTTAATTTGACTTTTGAAGGAAAACCAGTCGATCCAAACCAATCGTTTTTAATTGCCACTAACAACTACCGAGCTTATGGTGCGAAATTCCCAGGAACAGGCGATAAACACATTGTTTTTGCCGCCCCTGATGAAAATCGCCAAGTATTAGCGAATTATATTACCGCAGAAAGTAAAACTCACGGACAAGTAAGCCCGAAAGCAGATAACAACTGGCGAATTGCACCAATTAATTCAACAGTAAAACTTGATGTTCGTTTTGAAACCTCACCAACGGAAAAAGCAAAAGCCTTTATTAAAGAGAATGCTCAATATCTGATGGAGTATGTTGAAAACGATGAAACAGGCTTTGCGGTGTATCGTATTGATTTAACGAAGTAATATAAAATAACAAGCGGTTGGATTTTCTAAATTTTTGGCAAAATTTTTATAAAATTCAACCGCTTATTTTAACTAGAACTGTTCAGCAATATTTTGACGAATTTCATCAAAATTAGTTTCTTTAACCAATTTACCATTTTCAAAAATCACTTCTAAAAGATCATCAGAACAATCATCTAGGGCAGTTAAACCATCGATATAGCTCTCTAAAGTCGTTACCTTTACTCGGCCTTTTTGCGATTTTTTCAAGCCATCATCGGTTTTTGGAGCTTTGAAAATAGCTTTCTCAGCGCCATTAATGGTGATGGAAGTCGCTTTAATCGCAAAACCAAGCGTATCTCTTGTATTGCGTTGATAGGTTTGAGCCCCAACACCAAATACAATATTGCTTGAAGCAAAACCTTTCGCTTCCAATCCCTCCAAAATTTTAACCATTTTTTCATAGGTTACACCATCGCCATAAATAGCCCCAATATGCGAATTAAGCACTTTATAGCCTTTGTTATTGATTGTTCCACCGAAAATATTCCATAAACACTCAATTAATCCTTTGCGTTCATGTTCGGTTCCGGCGGTAACATCGCCACAAATAATGGTAAAAAAGTCGCCACTATCAGGGCGAATAACAACTTTTGCTGATTCTGGACGAGCTAAAATTTCCTCTTTGAGTAATGGCAGATTTACCGTGATGTTATGCCAAAAATCGGTAGTATCCGCTACAATAGAGAGCATATTATTCGGATATTTATTCATTAAATAGCGGAAGGTTGGCAATTCATCAACCCCGTGCGAACTCATTACAGAATGCTCGGAAGCTGGAATTGATGTACCGATTAAATTTTTAGAGCCATAATAGGCTTCCACAAATGAAATGGCAGGAATGGTATCTGTACCTAAAAATGAGGTTAAATGCCCAGCTCCAGAGGTTTCAGCTGATTCTAATGAACTCATTCCACGCATTGAAAAATCGTGCGATTGGAAGGGTAGATGGCTATGATCATCGCAGGTTTGCTCGGAAAACTGCATTAATGTTTTACGATAAGCAAAAGCAATAGAGGCTGATGTTATCGGCTGCCATAACGAAACATTAATCAACGTTTCCAAATAATTGGTAAGCCAAAAGAAATCAGGATGCGTGTTTTCAATAGTCATCATCGGCACTTTAATTGCCACTGATTTACCTTCAGGAATAGCTTTAATTCTAATTGGCAAATAACCTAATTGATGTAATTGTGCGATATGTTCGCCAGAATCTTCAATGTGTAATGAATCTGCAATAAATTTCGTGTATTCAGTCACAACTTCAGATTCTGAACGAGAGAAAAAATTATCATTAAAATAATGAATTAAGTATTTCATAATAAAGGCTTGAAAACCAAATGAAACAATACGATGCAGAAATGGAGCCTTTGCATTACTACGAGGTGTAAAGGTGCTATATAAAAATTGTGAACCTTCTGGATATTGTATTCTGTGCGAGGTTTTGTAAAAATCACATAATAATGATGGGATTGCAGTAGATTTGATTTTTTTATCGAATATGCTATTCATTTGGCAAATTCCTTATGTCATTTTAAGTTGCTAAAGCCTAACATAACTTAGTTTAAAATGGAAAGTATTTATTACAAAATGAGAATGAACCCAAAATAATAACCCTCAATAAAAATTCGCATAATGGCCTACAGGTTATGTTACAATTCGAGTGCAGTATAATTGGGCTTGCCCCTACTGCACGAGAATTTACACATAACCTGTTGTTATGCGAAAGTCATCTAATGAGATAATTAAAATGGAAAAAGTAGAGAAGAGTTCGAATCTTGTTCTAAATCTTTCTCTTGAAGATCGAATGCGAATTCTTGAGTGTTTAGAAAATCCTAAAGAGCCTAATTCAGAAATGCTAGAGGCTTTAAAAATACATTCCTTGTATGTTGCTAAAACAAATACCAAATAATGTTTTCAAGCAAAACTATGGCAGATATAACCCTTTCCCACATCACTCCCCAACATTTTTTTGAAACTGTCCGACTACTTAAAATGCAGGAACATAGAATCTATATTGGTGTAGATTCAATAGAAGTTCGTTTTAAGCAAAAGCGTTTTGAGTCAAAAGAGGAAACAGATAAGAGGTTAGAACAGTTAGAGCATTTTATGCTCTTTCTACAAGAAATCATTAATTCAGATATTCCTATAGATTTAGATGAGTTTATATACACCTACCAAAGGTCAGTGAGGAGAGGTTTTTATCGACGTTAGTGATATTAAAGAGGAGTGGACTCCTCTTTAATAGTCCACTTTGTGTCAATAGTCCACTTTTGACTTTTGAAATAGACGGCGATCTTGATGTTCAGGAGCTATCTCACCCTTATGAATCTATTCCTAGCCATTTTTCTTCATTGGCGATGAAAATCTTTAATGGTAGTGACAGAATGAAAACACCGCCTTATGTTGAGTTGAAAGCAAGCCCTGCAAAATTATTGCAAGGACACAATGTTTTCGGCTCAACTGACCTAGAAATCTGTGCTTTTGTAATGTTGAGTTCATTCATCAAAGCAATGCCAGAGCTTTATGAAATGGTTGATATAGAACAAACGTCAGTTGATTGGATTGATGTAACTTATTCAGCTCATATTGATTCGGAATCTATCCAAAAACAACTTATCTCTTTTTTCCAAAACATCCATTTAGGACAAACACGTCGTACAAGACATAACAAAGAATATGACACAACGGCAGAATGGAATTCAGGTTCAGAACACCGTATTTTAAAAGTTTATCTAAAAGGTAATGAAGTTCAAAAAAGACTACAAGAAGCCCAGCACGACTTCAAAAAATCACCAAGTNGAATGGAATTCAGGTTCAGAACACCGTATTTTAAAAGTTTATCTAAAAGGTAATGAAGTTCAAAAAAGACTACAAGAAGCCCAGCACGACTTCAAAAAATCACCAAGTAAAAAGTATCTGCAAAACTCAATTCAAGTATTAAGTAATCCAAATCTCATTGAATTTTCAAAAAAATGTGTTCGTTTTGAAGCAAGATTAAAACAACGTTATATTAGTCGCATAGATTTTTAACCTAACCAAAAGGAAAACATTATGAGTAATCAAGACATTAAACAGTATCTTTTGAAAGTTCAAATTTTCCCTACATCTCGAATTGATGAACGTTCAGGCAAAAGTGAAAAAACGGGCAAAGATTGGTTTATTCGCACTCAAGAAGCTTATATTGACTTAGGTGGTCAATTCCCAGTGCAGTTTAAAGTGCCATTAGCTAAAGATCAAATTCCTTATGGTGCAGGTAGCTATTATGTACATCCAAAATCATTTAAAACAAGCGGATACTTTGATTTGCAAGTTGGCGATGTAATTTTAGTTCCTGCTGAAGATAAGTAATCTTAGATAAGGATATTTTCCTTTAAAATCAAATGGTTACAAACGTTAAAATGAAAATATCCTTATAAATCAATTGGTTACACCCTATTTATTCGCATAATGCTTTACAGGTTATGTTACAATTCGAGTGCAGTACAATAGGGCTTGTCCCACTGCACGAGAATTTACACATAACCTGTTGTTATGCGAAATTATGGCTAATATTACCTTATCTCA
>NZ_JBGTYY010000038.1:0-17757 GCF_041807705.1 Mannheimia kashgarensis | reverse complement strand
GCAGTTACGCCTGCTACAAACAGCTCTATGAGTTTATGTTGTTTGTACTGACTTAGACGACTTTTTCTCATAAGGTTATCTTAACCTAAATGGAAGTTTTAGTCGTTATCTAGGACAGCCCCTTAATTTTTTCTTGACTATCACTAGATGATTGCTCTCTTAATTCCTTAGCATATTTAGCATATTCTTGTATAAACTGACATAGTGACTTTCTTAACTCAATCTGAATTATTTCTGTTTGAAGGGTATTAAGCCTATTTAAAACTATTCTAAAAAAATATATCAAAATAAATTCTAGACCTAAAACAGGTAAAATCTTCACCCAATTAAATTGACTAGTTACTGTTAATGTTTTGAAATCAAAAACTGTATCACTAACCCAAAATCCCATATGACTCTGTAAAATAATTGATAGAAAAGGAATAAGAATCAAAAGAAAACCTAAAAATATAGAAAAGTAATATGTTGCCTTCTTTTGATTATTCTTAATTTCTGACAAATTATTGAATCCATCATATAAACCGACAAAATTAAATGCAGTCTTATACTTTTCTAAGAGATTTGCAAGAGCATTAACTTTTTTCTCCTTATCTTCTAAGAAACTCTCTAAGCGACTAGTTCTAGCAGTTAAATTACGTTGAATGATTTCTGATTTTTCTTCATATTCTTTTAAATTTTTTTCATAGTTCAAAAAAGCCTCATATGATCTATCCCCCAATAAATTATTGAGAATATCAATATCAAACCTACCATTTAGAATATAATCTAGATATAACCTATTCTCAGGTCTTATAGACTCAGCAGCATTACTTCTAAATAATGACCAGTCTCCATTAACCCAACTCTCTCTTATCCCTTTCCTTTCTAATAAAAATACATATTCCCTTAAAAACCTAGCACAAGATAAATATAATTCATCTGAAATTCCATTAGCTCCAATATATTTCTCAGAGATATATTTAGAAACACTGTGATTACTAAGAGGACATGACTTTATCCATTCTTCATAGTTAGCTTCAAATCTTTCTAATACATCTATACAAAAATCAGCTTTACCTAATTCAATAGCATCAGTATCCGATAATAATGACTTATATTCATTTAATTTTGCTAATACTAGAGTAATTTGTTGTTTATTAATCATTAATCTTCCCCAAAAACTTTGCAAATTTCAACCGCACTTCCGGGCGGGCACAGGACCCGCCCCTACGGTGATTATAAAACTCCTTTACTACTCGGCAACTCATTCCCTTCAATACGAATGCACTGTCTGAGCGTTCTGCCGAAGACTTTGAACAGGCTTTCGATTTTGTGGTGGTCGTTGGAGCCGCAAGCTTTGATGTGCAGGGTGGCGAGCATCGTGAAGGCGATGGATTGGAAGAAGTGTTCGGTGAGTTCAGTGCTGAAATCGCCTACTTTGTCGCGTTTGAAATCGGCTTTGAACTTGATGAACGGTCTGCCCGATAAGTCCATCGCACATTCTGCACGGCTTTCGTCCATCGGCAACACGAAGCCGAAACGGGCGATGCCGCGTTTGTCGCCAATCGCTTGTTTTAACGCTGTGCCGAGGGCGAGAGCGGTGTCTTCCACCGTGTGATGTTCGTCAATCCACAAGTCGCCTTTGGTGGTGATGTTCATTCTGAAACCACCGTGGGTGGCGATTTGGTCGAGCATATGGTCGAAAAAGCCCACGCCGGTGCTGATTTCGTTATTGCCCGTTTCGTCCAGCCACACTTGCACTTTGATGTCGGTCTCTTTGGTTTTACGGATAACTTCGGCAAAGCGCTTTGGTCGCTCGCCAATGTTGGTGACGGCTTCGCCCAGCAGTTTTTCGGCAATCAAATCCCAATTCAGCTTTTCAGGGTGATATTGCAACGCCCGAATGCCAAGGTTTTCCGCCAGTTGCACATCGGTGGCACGATCGCCAATCACAAAGCTGTTGGCTGGGTCGAACAGTTGGCGATCTATGTATTTTTGCAGCAGTTTGGTGTGCGGTTTGCGACAATCGCAGCCATCTTCCGGCTTATGCGGACAAATCAGCACATCATCAAACTCAATCCCTTGCGAGTTGAACAACGCCATCATCGCATTATGAGGTTTGTCGAAATCTGCCTGTGGGAACGAACTCGTGCCTAAGCCGTCTTGGTTCGAGACCATCACAAAACGGTATTTACCCTTGAGTTTGAGCAGGGCAGGAATCACGTTTTTCTCGAATTTGAGCTTTTCAAGGCTGTCGATTTGAAAATCGGTTTTTGGCTCATCAATTAATGTGCCGTCACGGTCGATAAAAAGGGTGGGTTGCATGTTTTCCTCCTGTAAGTGCCTAGCACGAGCCGTGCAAGGCTAGATAATCCGAGCTGCTTTGCAGCTCTTTTATTTTTCATTATCAGCCGCAAAGCGGCTGGGTTTAGTTAGCCTAGGACGGCTCGTCCTAGGTAATCAATCACACGCTGATTCTCCTCTCTCGCCCCCACCGTAATCCGAATGCAATTTTGCAATCCTAACGCTTTGTGTTGGTCACGCAAAATAATGCCTTGCTCCCAAAGCGCTTTGAAGACCTTTTGTCCGTCTTGGCACTTGAATAGGAGATAGTTGGCTTCACTGTCAAAAACTTGTTCTACAAGCGGTAAGTTTTCCAGATTTTTTTGCAATTCAGCACGCAGGGTGATCACTTCCGCCACTCGGGTTTTCATTTGCTCAATGCCTTGTGGGGAAAGGGCTTGGGCGGCGATGTCGGAAACAGGCACAGGCAGTGGGTAAGGTGCAATCACTTTTTGTAACACACCGATCAGCTCCGCATTGGCAAGGGTGAAACCACAACGCAAGCCTGCCAAGGCAAAGGCTTTGGAGAGGGTGCGGATAATTGCCAAATGTGGGAAATTCGCCAATTCGCCGACCAAGCTCGCTTCAGGGCAAAATTCGATGTAGGCTTCGTCCACCACCACAATCGCTTTGCCTGCGGTGATTTGCAAAAGTTCGAGCACATCCGACCGCTTGATCAGGTTGCCAGTTGGGTTGTTCGGGCTGCACACAAACACCACTTTCACGCCCTCGAGGTTAGCTTTGATTTGGGCTAAATCCAACTGGAAATCGGCGGTTAAAGGCACGGTTTTGGTGGCAATGCCACAGGTGTCGGCACTCACGGCGTACATTCCGTAGGTCGGTGGGCAGTAGAGAATGCTGTCGTTTGCCTCACAAAAGGCACGGATAATCAGCTCAATACTCTCATCGCCCCCACGGGAAACCAGCACATTTTCAGGTGCAACGCCTGCATATTGGGCGTAACCTTCAATCACCGCCTGCGGTTGTGGCTCAGGGTAGCGGTTAAAAGTGCGGTCGGTTAAATCAAAGTTTGGCGAAAGGGCATATTCATTGGCATTCAGCCACACATCGCCACTGCCCCCCAAACGCCGTGCCGATTGGTAAGGGGTGAGGGCTTGAATGTTTTTGCGGGAAAGTTGAGAAATTGTCATATTATTTCCTTCCTCCCCATACGAGCCGTATGGGGTTCGTTAATCTGAGCCGCTCTGCGGCTCTCTGCGACAGTCGCAAAGCGACTGGGTTTATTCAACCTAGCACGGCTCGTGCTAGGAATTAAAATATAGGAAAAATCCTATTACACTTTATTTTTCCTCATCTTTAGGTGGGCGAACATTTCCGATAAAATCAATTTTACAAGCCCCAAATTCGCGATAATTAACTCTTCCTTCTTTTATGGTTAATCCATTGTTAGCTCCCGAAGGAATATATAGTTCTGAAATATCTAAACCATCATCTTCCAAAAAACCAACTGGATAGATCTCATAATCGCCTCTTCCATCAATTGTTTTATAACCACAACATACGCACCTATGCATTATTACCCCTAAATTTTATCTATAAAAAAATCTCTCGAAAGTTGCCTTCCGAGAGATCTTTATTGATTGCTACACTTGCTCGGAAGATCTATCTTCCGCACACACCAAATGCCCGAAAGATATCAGGGAAAATGGTGATGATGATGTGAAGTGCAGTTAAAATTCATTGTGTTTCTCCAAACGTTGTGAAATGAATTTACGCCAACAAAAAAGAAATAGCAAGCATTTTTTAGCCAAATTTTGAATTTTTTCTATTCTCACGATTTCATTATATTCTCGCCGAATACACCTTAAATTTTGTCGATTTTGCCAGCACGTCGTGTTTGCCGAAGGCTTTGTCGAGCAAATCAGGGTAAGGCAAGAATGCATTCGCAACAATCCGCAGTTCACCGCCTTTGGTTAGGTGATTTTTAGCTTGGAAAATCAACTCCTCCACCGCTCGGTAGGCGGTATCAACCCCATCGTGAAACGGAGGGTTAGATACAATCAAATCAAAACGCTCATTAACGTGTGAGAACACATCGCTTGCGACTACTTCACCCTCTAACTGATTTTCAGCTAAGGTGCGGCGGCTAGATTCTATCGCCATTGCGTGAATGTCGCTCATCGTCAGTTTGATTTTCGGAAATTGTTGTTTGAGCGTAGCCCCAATCACACCAGCACCGCAACCTAAATCCAGCACTTTGCCTTTCAAGCGATCTTCTTTATTGAAAGTCGAAAGCAATAATTTCGTGCCGTTATCTAACTCAGCCGAACTAAACACCGCAGGTAAAGTGAACACATCTAATGTTTGCAAGCGGTAAGATTTCCAGAATTTTTTGCAATCAAACTCAGGCACGGTCTGCAGCTCAAAATGGTATAAACCGCAACGGCGAGCAGAGTCAATTTTGACGATATTACCAAAAGGCTCGAGCAGTTTTTCCACCGAACGCACACCTGCTCGGTTTTCGCCGATAATCAACATTTCCTGCCCAACTTGGCATTGTGAAAGCCACTGTAAAAGTTGGAATTGGCACTCTTGCTTATTCTTCGTCCAATAAAAAACAGCTAATTCAGCAGGTAAATTGCACGTTAAGCCAAATTCCACATTTTGATGATGGCGAGCGTAGTCAAAATAGCTACTAAATACGGCTATACTTTTCGTGTGAGATTGCAACTGTTGGGCGAAATTATCTCGCACATCGCCAAATAGCAATACTGATTTTTGTTCAAACAACGCCAAATGACGTTCAAGCACTTCGCTTTCTAAAGAGAGCATTTTCTTACCTTATCTAAAAAATTTAGCGTGAATATACCGAATTTAAGTGCAGAAATCTTGAATTTTTTGAAAAAAGTTTCTGAACAAGCGGAGTTTTGATACTATTTGCAAAATTTGATGAGGTTTTTAGATGAATCGTCGTGATTTACTGTTAAATGAAATGGGCATTTCGCAATGGGTTTTAACCAAGCCACAGGTGCTAAAAGGCAATGCACAAATTCGTTTAGATAAAAAAATTAAATTAGTGGTGGTGTGTGAGGAGGATCATCAAACATCTAAACTGTTTGCCGACCTCTTGCTTGCGTTAAACTTGCAAAAAAGCGAGTACCAATGGTTTGATGCAGAGCAATCACAACGTTTGGTGTTTGAACATTCTCCCCTCGTTTGGTTGATTCAAACGGAAGAACAAGCGGTTAAAATTGCAAAAAATTTTGCAAATCAGACCGCTTGGAAAAATAGTTCTTGGCAAGATCTAACAACATCGCCTCACAAACGCCAACTTTGGCAACAAATGGAAACCTATTTCGCACAGATGGAGAATTAGAACGTGATTGAACCAATAGCAGAACAAGATTTCGAGCGATTATTCGAGATTGAGCAAAACGCCCATTTAGTGCCGTGGAGCAAAGGCACGTTGCTGAATAATCAAGGCGAGAAATATCTCAATTTAAAGTTGGTTGAGAACAATCAAATTGTCGCCTTTGCCATCAGCCAAATTGTGTTAGATGAAGCCACATTATTCAACATCGCAGTTGATCCCGCATTTCAAGAAAAAGGCTTCGGCAAGCGGTTACTTTCTGAATTAATTTTGCAACTGCAACAAAAAAACGTTGCGACCCTTTGGCTAGAGGTTCGAGAATCCAACCAAACCGCCCAAAAATTATATAACTCACTTGGGTTTAATGAGGTAACAATCCGAAAAAATTATTACCCAACCCCTGAAGGCGGAAAGGAAAATGCGGTGATTATGGCATTGTATCTATAATCAAATGCCGACAAAAAAGAGCGACCTAAAGTCGCTCTTTCCATTTCAACTACTGTGTGCTGGTACTTGTTGTCGTACGGCTTGCACGTTTACGATCGTTTTCAGTTAGTAGGCGTTTACGAATACGGATCGATTGTGGTGTTACTTCCACTAATTCATCGTCATCGATAAACTCTAATGCCTGTTCTAATGAGAAACGCACCGGGGTAGTTAATACAATCGCATCATCTTTACCTGATGCACGCATATTGGTTAATTTTTTACCCTGTAAGCAGTTTACGGTTAAGTCGTTTGAACGGCTGTGAATACCGATGATTTGACCTTCGTACACTTCAACACCGTGGTCGATCATTAATTTACCACGCTCTTGTAAGCCGAATAATGCGTATGCTAATGCTTTACCTGTAGCGTTAGAAATTAACACACCGTTTTTACGCTGACCAATTTCACCCGATTTTACATCATCATAGTGGCTGAAGGTTGAATAAAGTAAACCCGTACCTGAAGTCATTGTCATAAATTCGTTACGGAAGCCGATTAAGCCACGGCTTGGAATCACATATTCTAAACGAGTACGACCTTTGCCATCTGGGATCATATCACGCACTTCACCTTTACGGATACCTAACGCTTCCATTACCGAACCTTGGTGTTGTTCTTCAATGTCGATAGTTACTTGCTCAAATGGCTCTTGTTTTTTGCCATCTTCTTCTTTGTAGATTACTTTCGGGCGAGAAACCGCTAATTCGTAACCTTCACGACGCATATTTTCGATTAATACCGATAAATGTAATTCACCACGACCAGATACACGGAATTCATCTGGGTTGGGTGTTTCTTCCACACGAAGTGCTACGTTGTGGACTAATTCTTTGTTTAAACGCTCAAGAATTTGGCGAGAAGTTACAAATTTACCTTCTTGACCACAGAATGGCGAGGTGTTTACACAAAAGAACATCGTTACTGTTGGCTCATCAACGGTTAAAGCAGGTAATGCTTCAACGGCGTTGATATCACAAATGGTATCTGAAATGTTTAACTCACCTAAACCTGTGATAGCTACGATATCGCCCGCAAAGGCTTCTGTTGCTTCAAAACGTTGTAAACCTAAATGCCCTAATACTTGACCGATACGACCTTGACGGGTTTTACCATCGCTGCCAACCACAGTTACCGCTTGGTTAGGTTTCACTGAACCACGTTTAATGCGACCGATACCGATAACGCCCACATAGTTGTTGTAATCTAATTGCGAAATCTGCATTTGGAACGGAGCATCTAATTCCACTTGTGGTGGTTGAACGTGTTCAACAATCGCTTCGTAAAGCGGGGTCATATCAGGGCTCAAATCTTCGTGATCTAAACCTGCTACACCATTTAATGCTGAAGCGTAGATAATTGGGAAGTCTAACTGCTCATCTGTTGCCCCTAAGTTTACGAAGAGATCGAAAACTTGATCCACCACCCAATCAGGTCTTGCACCCGGGCGATCTACTTTATTGATTACCACGATTGGTTTTAAACCGTGAGCAAACGCTTTTTGCGTTACGAAACGAGTTTGTGGCATCGGGCCGTCAAAGGCATCCACCACTAAAAGTACAGAATCCACCATTGAAAGAACACGTTCTACTTCGCCACCGAAGTCTGCGTGCCCCGGTGTATCTACGATATTGATGTGATAACCGTTCCAGTTAATTGCGGTATTTTTTGCAAGAATGGTAATACCACGCTCTTTTTCAAGATCGTTAGAGTCCATTACACGCTCATCAACGTCGCCTCTTGTTTCGCCAAAAGTACCTGATTGCTGTAAAAGTTTATCAACCAGCGTTGTTTTACCGTGGTCAACGTGAGCAATAATTGCAATGTTACGCAATTTATTAATATCTACATTTTGCATTGGAAAATCTTTTAAATATTGAGTGAAAATAAAAACTCTCGCCCATCAAAACCGGCCGAGAGTCTAGAAATTGGAGGTCGAATTATACAGAGTTTTTCAGAATTTGGCTACAAAACAAGCGGTCTAAATTTGCAAAAATTTTACAATTTAAAACTGCTTGCCAGAATCATTCCTTTGTTATGCCGATAAATTTTAGCGATAATCCCTCGCCCCAAAAATCGTTGTGCCAATTCTTACCATTGTTGAGCCGCATTCAATAGCGGCTTGCATATCATTCGACATTCCCATTGAAAGGGTGTCAATGCCCTCAAATTCTGCTTGCAAGCGGTGAAAAAGTTGCTGCATTTTGCAAAGGGCGATCTTTTGTTGCTCTGGCTCGCTTTCAGGTTTTGGAATTGCCATTAAGCCCCGTAATTTCAGGTTCGGCAGTTGGGAAATGGCTTTTGCAAGCGGTAACATTTCCTCTGGTTCAATACCCGATTTGGAATCTTCATCGCTGATATTAATTTGAATTAATACATTAAGCGGAGCTTTACTCTCTGGGCGTTGTTCGTTTAAACGCTCGGCAATTTTGAGCCTGTCCACCGTTTGAATCCAATCAAAATGTGTGGCAACCAGCTTGGTTTTATTTGATTGAAGCGGCCCGATAAAGTGCCATTCTAAGTTCGTTCCTTGATTTGCAAAAAATTCGATTTTTTCGACCGCTTCCTGCACATAATTTTCGCCAAACACACGTTGTCCTGCATCAATCGCTTGTTGAATAGCTTCCACAGGCTTGGTTTTAGACACCGCCAGCAATCGTACATTTTCACGCTGAAATTGTTGGGAAATTTGCTCAATTTGTTGATGAATTTGCGATAAATTCGCCGCAATCGACATTGTTGTTCCTTTGGTAAAAGAGGTTAAAAAGGCTATAATGGCGAAATCATACCATATTTGAGGCAAAAAAATGTTAGACCTAACCAAGATTAAATTAGTAATTACCGATGTTGATGGCGTTTTAACCGACGGCGGAATGTATTACACCGACCAAGGCGAAGTAATGAAGCGTTTCCACGTTCACGACGGGCTTGGGGTAAAAATGTTGCAAAGCTGCGGTATTAAAGTAGCTGTTCTATCAGGTGGAGATACCCCTCTACTTCGTAAACGCCTTGAAGTGTTAAAAATCGATTTAGCTCAACTTGGTAAAATGGAAAAACGTTCCGCCTGTTTTGAGTTAATGCAGCAAGCAGGGGTTACGCCCGAGCAAACCGCCTACATTGGCGATGATACCTTAGACTTACCTGCCTTTGAAGTGTGCGGAATTGCCATTGCTACACGCAACGCTCACGATTACATTAAAGAGCAAGCCGATTGGATTTTACAAAAAGCAGGAGGCGAAGGGGCATTTAGGGAAGTATCTGATAAGATTTTAGAAGCACAAGGTTTTGGAGAAATATTTAAAACCGCTGATGGTTTTTTAACGGTGGCGGGGAAAATGGCTCAGTAATTCCCCTCTCTCTGAAAAATACACCTAAACGGCGTATTTTTCGCTCTCTCTCCCACAAGGAGAGAGAGTTTTAATTAATCCGCCTTTTTACCTTCAATATATCGCTCAAAATTTTGGATATATTCGTCTAAATTTGCAGCCAGCATTTCTTTGTATTGCTCCACAAAATATTGAATAACTTCTTCTCTAGAATCCACAAGTTGTTGTTTATATTCTGCCTTGCTTGCTGCAACGTAAGCGTTAAATCTCGCACAGCCAAAGAGCATTGCATTGCTTACTTGGTTTGGAGCAATGTTTTGTATATGCGCATTGGCGATGTTAATAAAGCCGTCTGCTCGTTGGTAAAAGGTTGGGTCAATTTGTTTGTCTGAAATATTGATCATAAAATTCTATCCTTCTGATTAAATTGCAATATCCACCGCATATTTCGTAAATTTTAGTAAAAAACGACCGCTTGCTGCACTTAGTCTTCGATTGAAATCGCTTCTTTGATTTTTTTAAGTGCGGCATTTTCAAGCTGACGGACACGTTCCGCCGAAATACTGTATTTTTCCGCCAAATCTTGTAATGTGGCTTTGTTATCATCTAGCCAGCGAGTTTTAATGATGTCTTGGCTGCGTTCATCAAGGGTGGCTAACGCATAAGCAAGCTGAGCTGTTGCCTGCCCGCTATGCTGTTCGTCTTCTAGGTCGTCCGCAAAATTAGAGTTATCATCTTCAATGTACATTGATGGAGCATAACTATCTTCGTCATCATCGCCTGCAGGTAAATCAAAGCCTAAATCTTGCCCTGTCATACGAGATTCCATTTCTCGTACTTCTTCAACGGAAACACCTAAATCATCGGCAACTTTTTTGAGTTCTTCTTCATTAAACCACGCCAAGCGGTTTTTATTTTTGCGTAGATTAAAAAATAATTTACGTTGGGCTTTGGTGGTAGCAACTTTCACAATTCGCCAGTTTTTCAGCACATATTCGTGAATTTCTGCCTTTACCCAATGCACCGCAAAGGAAACTAAACGCACACCAACATTTGGGTCAAAGCGTTTTACCGCTTTCATCAAACCGATATTGCCCTCTTGAATCAGATCCGCCAACGGTAAACCATAGCCTAAATAGCCACGAGCGATATGAATCACAAATCGCATATGAGAAAGAATAAGCTGTTTTGCTGCTTCAACATCTTCATCATAATAATAACGCTCGGCAAGCTCTTTTTCCTGCTCGGCAGTTAGAATCGGATATTGATTTGCCATTCGGATATAGCTGTCTAAATTGCCTTGTGGCACAGGCATTGAGCCAGACACTAACGCAGGGTGCATAGCCTCTACGGTTGAGTTTTCATCTTCCTCGATTTCACCAACTTCAATCGGCTCTGCATCAACAATTTCTGCATCTTCAATCTCATTTTCGTCAAATTTTTTCATTCTATTTCTCTCAATCCCTAAGCCAATATCAGCATTATAACAGTGTTATGCTGAATCTTTTATTAGAGGTAAATAAAAAAGTTGAGTTCCACAGGAAACTCAACTTTTTACTCTTAATCACTAATACTAAGGTTAGGCTTGTACCATTTTTTCTTCGTGTTTTGCTAAAATTAAATAGCCAACCGCAGAAAATGCGGAAAGTGCAGCAATAATGGCATAAGACCAAAACCAACCGAAACTATCGGCGATAATTGGCATAATCCAGTTAGCCCCCATATTACCAAGCAAGTAGGCTGTAACACCTACAAACCCAATGGCTGTTCCCGCCACATTGAGCGGCACAAAATTAATAGTGAGAATATTAACAATTAGCTGCGGACCGTAAATTAACGCCCCTAAAATACCACAAATAACTAATAAGAGGGCGTAATTTGGCGAACCTGTCGCTGTAACTAATTCATAAGCGAACACAACACCAACCATAATAAATAAGCCTATTGACCCCATCTTATTTGGATATTTTACCGCTAACCACGCAAAGACAAGTGAACCGGAAATTGCAACCCACTCCAGCACAGAAATCGCTATATGAGATTCTGCATCACCCATTTTAGCCGCTTCGTGTAAATAAATTAGCATCCAGTCTTCAATACCAAAACGAACGAAATAAAGTGCCACATTTACTGCTGCAACTAATAATAATGCTGGATTCAGAAATACATATTTCCAAATTAGCTGCCAATAAGTTAGGTTATGCTTTTCTTCCTCTGAAGCCACATTTGATTCCCCAGCATCGCCATACATCGTACGCAATGAATCTAAGCCTTCTTGTTCAGGGCTATCACCACCATACTTCCAACAAAAGATAGCAAATAGAAATACTAATACTGCAGGCACTAAGAAGGCTAACAGAATATTTCCTGTGGAAGGAACAATAAAGCCCATTGTGGTCATCATCGCAATCATCATTGGCAACAATGCTGACCCATATTTTGTGAAATATTCCACACTGCAATAACAGCTCCACGCGTTCTATTCGGATAGTAGTTAGCAATCATATTTTGCGAAGCAGGTGCTAAAGCCCCTTGTACTACACCACATAGCACTAACAATGCAGCTAATGTCATAATGGAAGTATGATGAAAACCAATAATCAAACAAATAGCCGCGCTTGCTGCTAAACAAATAGAGAACAACTTACGCAAATCGACCTTATCACCCAATGCCCCCATATAAAATTTAGCTAAACCATACGAAATAGTTAGACAAGATAGTAGCATAGCAATATCCGCTTTATCCCAACCATTCGTTACCATAATAGACTTAGACATTAGTTTAAAATTATTGCGTACTAAATAGGCACAGACATAACCTAAAAACGCCACAATAAAAATAAATTTTTGCCGTTTTAAAAAAGTAGCGAACTTTTCAGGCTCACGTTGAGCATAAGCTAAAGTCATAATCAACTCCTTTAAGTTAAAATATTAGAAATTAATCGCATACTATGCCTATGTTTAGTAGATAAACAAGAGATCTAGATCTCATTTTAACAAAAAGTCATTTGCAAAATTTTTTGCAAATTTAACCGCTTTCCTTTAAAATAAAGCTACTTTTGGGGCTGATTTTGGATTCGACGGGATTGGCGAAGCCCAAGGTGCATGTCGAGGTGCGGTAGGCCTCGTAAACAAACCGCAAAATAATAGTCGCAAACGACGAACAATACGCTTTAGCAGCTTAATAACCTGCTTTAAAGCCTTACCGCCCCAGCTTCCGCTCGTAAGACGGGGAGTTCGGTAAGTCACCCAAAACGAGATCGTGTGGACGCCGCCGCTTTAGGATCGAAACACTAAATTGAATAAAGCTAGTTTATACATTGCGTGTCTGTCCGCTGTGTATAAGCGAAATTAAAGACTAGACTAAACATGTAGTACTGAAGGTAGAGAAATTTCGGACGCGGGTTCAACTCCCGCCAGCTCCACCAAAACAACAAAGCCTTAACTTTTAACAGTTAAGGCTTGTTCATTTGTAAATATCTAGCTAAATCGTACCGCTTGCCAGCTAAATGCCATCGCCAAATAATCCTTGCTCATCTTCAAAATATTGGTTCATATCGAACGCTGGTTTTTGCTCTGAAGACTTGCCGATAATACGAGCTGGCACACCGGCTGCTGTGGCGTGGTCAGGGATTGGTTGTAGCACCACCGAATTTGCTCCAATTTTGGAATAGCGTCCAATTTCAATATTACCGAGAATTTTAGCTCCAGCTCCAATCATTACCCCTTCTCTGATTTTCGGGTGGCGGTCGCCGTTTTCTTTACCCGTTCCGCCTAGTGTTACGCCCTGCAGAATAGAAACATCGTTTTCAATGACAGAGGTTTCACCCACAACAATGCCTGTGGCGTGGTCAAACATTATGCCGCACCCCACTTTTGCCGCAGGGTGAATATCGACATCAAAAGCAACAGAAATTTCGTTTTGTAAATAAACCGCAAGTGCCTTTCTACCTTGATTCCATAAATAGTGTGTTACTCGGTAGCTTTGTAATGCGTGAAAACCTTTTAGATAAAGCAGTGGCGTACTCCATTTATCTACCGCAGGGTCGCGTGTGCGTACTGCATTAATATCACAAGCAGCACTTGCAATAATTTGAGGCTCTGCACGGTAGGCTTCTTCGATAATCTCTTTTAGTGCAATGGCTGGCATAATCGGGTTTTCTAGCTTATTGGCTAGAATATAGCTTAACGCATCACCTAAATTATGATGTTTTAAGATAGTTGCGTGGAAAAAACTTGCCAGCATTGGCTCGCTGTTGGCAAGCTCTTTCGCTTCTTCTCTGATAGATTGCCAAATATGATTAATTTCGTTTTGTTGCATATTACTCTCCTTTTCGCTCACGCCCTAATAAGGTTTTCACCACATCTAAAGCACTTTTTCCTTCAAATAGCATTTGGTAGATTTGCTCCACTATTGGCATTTCAACGCCCTGCTTTTGGGCTAGCAAATAGGCTTCTTTGGTATTGTAAAAACCCTCTACAACTTGCCCGATTTCCTGAATAGCAACTTCTGCTGATTTTCCTTGCCCAAGTGCTAAACCAAAACGGCGATTTCGGGATTGGTTATCAGTACAAGTTAAGACGAGGTCACCTAACCCTGCCATCCCGCTAAAAGTTTTAGGATCTGCACCTAAGGATACGCCTAAACGGCTGATTTCAGCAAGCCCTCGAGTAATTAAAGCAGTTCTGGCATTTGCACCAAATCCCATACCATCTGAAATACCTGCACCAATCGCAATCACATTCTTAATTGCTCCGCCTAACTGCACCCCCACAATATCGTTGTTGAGATAAACTCGGAAAGCTTTTGAGCAATGAATACGTTGCTGCATTTCATCAGCAAATGTAGGATCAGTTGAGGCGAGCGAAATCGCTGTCGGTAGCCCTGCTGCCAGCTCTTTTGCAAAAGTTGGACCAGAAAGCACTGCTAGTGGATAAGAATTACCTAAAATTTCTTGCGTTACAGTTTGTAATAATCTGCCTGTATCTCGCTCAAGCCCTTTCGTTGCCCACATAATGCGGTGATCTTTAGATAGATGTGGTTTAATTTGCATCAATACATCAGAGAAAACGTGGCTCGGCACAACAATGAGTAAATCTTTTACATTTTGCAATACGGTTGATAAATCTGATACAACTTCTAATGCCTCAGGAAAAACAATATCCGGCAAAAACTCTTGATTCATTCGAACCTTAGCAAACTCTGCCATTTTTGCAGAATTATGCCCCCATAAATAGGTTTTATGACCATTGCGTGAAAGAGCAATTGCTAGCGCTGTACCGTAAGAGCCTGCACCTAAGACCGCAATTGGTGCTGAATAAACTGTACTCATATATCTTCTCAACTCATTTGCAAAAAAATCATTAAAAACAGCCGCTTGTAGATAAAAAAATAGGTATGCAGTGCATACCTATTTCTCTGAAATGCTTAGTTAGCTAATGGCTGCTCTGCACTTTCTTCTTGTTCTTGACGTTGGAGATAATCCATAAATAACGCATCAAAATTCACAGGAGAAAGATTTAATGCAGGGAATGTACCACGATTTACAAGGCTTGAGATTAATTCACGAGCGTAAGGGTAAAGTACATTCGGGCATTGTGATGCTAAGCAGTGAGCAAGCTGAATGCCTTCTAAACCTTTAATCGTAAACACACCAGCTTGTTTCACTTCACAAATAAAAGCAACATCATTGCTATCTTCTAAGGTTGTTTGTACCGTGATGTGTAGCGTTACCTCGTATAAATCTTCGCCAATTTCTTTGGTTTCAGTATCAAGTTCAAAACCTAATTGTGGTTTCCATTCTTGGTGGAAAATCGTCGGCAAATTAGGGGCTTCAAATGAAACATCTTTCACATAAATACGTTGAATTTGAAGCTCGAAAGGCGTTTGTGTAGCTTCTTCTGTTGAAGCAACTTGATTTTCTTCTGACATAAAATTTCCTTAATAAATAGATTATTTATGTTTCTTAACCGTTGGTAGGCTTGCTGCACGCCAGCCTGCTAAACCTTCTTTTAATACATACACTTTGCTAAAACCTTGTTTAGCAATCGCATCTGCAATGCTACCTGAAGTAAAACCATTAATATCGGCTAAAATTACAGGGCGAGCTTTGTATTTATCAATTTGGTGCGTTTTTCCTGCTTTTAATTCTGAAGGTAAAGCGTGAATACTATCAATAATATGACCTGCACGGAATTCTTCGTCCGAACGTAAATCAATTACCACAGCGTCTTCTTTATTAATCAACTGCGTGGCTTGTGCGTTATCTACAATAGTGTATTTACGGGTTGCGTTTTTATAAAAACTGAAAATGACCGCAACAAATAAAGCGACCCACGCAAACACCATAATAGTGTGGTTTGCCACGAATTGCTGTAATTGTTGAGCAAATGTAAGTTGTTCCATAATTTCATTTCCTTAAAATTGAAAAATAAGCGGCTTTTTTGACCGCTTGTAAAAGCAATAAAAGGTGGGCATAAGCCCACCCTAAGGAAATTATTGAGCTTGTTGTGACATTACTTCATCAAATGACATTGCTTTTTCAGTTACTTTAGCTTTTGCTAACACTGCATCAACCGCTTGCTCTTCCAATACCACATTGCGGATATTTTCTGTTAATTGGCGGTTTTCCGCATAGTGAGCAACGACTTCTTCAGGCTGTTCGTAAGCTGATGCGATATCTGCAATCATATCTTCAACACGTTTTTCATCTACTTTTAATTCGTTAGAACCGATGATTGAAGAAAGTAATAAGCCTACTTGAACACGGCGTTTAGCTTCTGCTTCAAATAATTCTGCAGGTAACTGTGCTGCCATTTCTGGTTTACCACCAAAGCGCTGAACTGCCTGCTGACGTAACACATTGATTTCTTCTTCAACTGCTGCCGCAGGAACTTGAACATCATTTTGTGCAATTAAGCCGTTGATTACCTGTGTTTTAACGCGTGAAGTTACCGCATTTTTCAGTTCACGTTGCATATTTTTCTTGATTTCTGCACGTAATTCTTCAACTGATTTTGCATTACCGAATTTTTTCACAAATTCTTCTGTTAATTCAGGTAATACCATTTCTTCTACTTTTTTCAAGGTAATTGCGAATTTCGCTGCTTTACCTTTTAAGTTTTCTGCGTGGTATTCTTCTGGGAATGTTACATCGATGTCGAATTGCTCGCCTGCTTTACGGCCAACGATACCATCTTCAAAGCCCGGAATCATACGACCTTGCCCCATAAATAATACGAAGCCTGATGCTTTACCGCCTTCAAATTCTTCGCCATCTACAGAACCAACAAAATCGATTGTTACGCGTGATTCAGCTTTTGCTGCATATTGACTTTCTGTCCAAGTTGCTTGTTGTTTGCGTAACACATCAACCATTTTATCTAAATCTGCATCAGTGATTTCTACTACTGGTTTTTCAACTTCAATATTTTCTAAACCTTTTAATTCCACTTCTGGGAATACTTCAAATTCAGCTGTGAAGCTAAAATCTTGACCCGGTTGGTAGTTGTTTGGAGTGAATGTAGGGCGACCTGCAAGGTTAATTTTTTCTGCAATTACTGCTTCAAAGAATGCACGTTGCATTTCATCAGACAATACATCTTGACGAGCTGCGATACCGAAACGTTGTTCGATGATTGAGTGAGGAACTTTACCTTTACGGAAACCATCTACACGAGCATTTTTCGCATAGCCTTTTAATTGTTCTTTATATGCTGCTTCGATTTTGTCAGCTGGTACGTTAATAGTTACACGGCGTTGTAAGCCTTCTAATGATTCAATTGAAAATGACATTCTTAAACCTCAGTTTAGGGATATAAAAGATATACAAATAGACGGCTATTGTATCGATCTATAAAGGAACTGTCGAGAAGAAAGTCATTGAGAGAGCTGGAAAATAGAATAGTTTTTACAAAAAAATCCAAAAATATTACCACTTGTCAATGTTATTGGCTACAAGCGGTCTTTTTTATTGTATTTTTTCCTGTTATTGACTGTAAGGGCAAATTGCAATTTACCCCTACATAGCGGAATTAAAAAGAGAAAAGGCAGACCTTCAGTCTGCCTTTCTTGCATTTGTATACCTCAAATAATCAATTTAATTATTTGATGATTTTCGCTACAACGCCAGCACCTACTGTACGACCACCTTCACGAATCGCAAAACGTAAACCTTCGTCCATTGCGATTGGGTGAATTAAGCTTACAGTCATTTTGATGTTGTCGCCTGGCATTACCATCTCAACACCTTCCGGTAATTCGATAGTACCGGTTACGTCAGTTGTACGGAA
>NZ_JBGTYY010000037.1:0-18135 GCF_041807705.1 Mannheimia kashgarensis | reverse complement strand
GCTATATTTGAAAGAATGCGAATGGCGTTTTAATCACAGTGACTTAAAATCTCAAATATTCCTTTTAAAACAATTGGTTAAAGGGGGTTTAGGTTAGTTATCTAGGACAGCCCCTAAAATAATGTCATTTTTTGCATTTAGATAACCTTGTAATGGCACTCAAAAAAAACGAACTCTATGCCTCACTGTGGGCAAGCTGTGATGAACTGCGTGGCGGTATGGACGCCAGCCTTTATAAAGACTATGTCTTGACCTTATTGTTTTTAAAATACATTTCCGACAAAGCCCATCTTGGCAATGCCACCCATTGAGCTACCTAATGGCACGCATTTTGATGATATTGTTAAACTCAAAAACACCACCGACATTGGCAATCAATTAAACATTATCATCGCCAAAATTGCCGAAGCCAACGGCTCGCAGGGCGTGATTGATGTGGCGGACTTTAATAATGAAGACAAGCTGGGCAAAGGCAAAGAAATGGTCGAACGCCTAAGCAATCTTGTGGGCATTTTTGAACCCCTTGATATGTCTGCCAATGGTATTGATGGCGATGATTTATTGGGCGATGCCTATGAATATTTGATGAAGCACTTTGCCACCGAATCGGGCAAATCCAAAGGGCAATTTTATACCCCTGCCGAAGTCTCTCGCATTATGGCAAAAATCATTGGCATAGACCCAAACAGCACCAGCTCGGTTACCGTCTATGACCCGACTTGTGGCTCGGGTTCATTGCTGTTAAAAGCGGTCAGCGTGGCAAACAACAGCTTATCCATCTACGGACAAGAAAAAGATGTCGCCACCGCCTCGCTTGCCATTATGAATATGATTTTGCACGCCAACGAAACTGCCGAAATCCGCACAGGCAACACGCTATCTGCTCCTGCTTTTATAGAAAACAGACGGCTCAAAACCTTTGATTTTGCCGTTGCCAATCCGCCTTTTTCGTCTAAAAACTGGACAAGCGGACTTAATCCTGCCAATGATGAATTTGAACGCTTTGCCTATGGTATACCGCCCGAGAAAAATGGCGATTATGCCTTTTTACTCCATTTATTAAAAAGCCTAAAATCCACAGGCAAAGGGGCGATTATTCTGCCACACGGTGTGCTGTTTCAGGGCAATGCCGAAAGCGTGATTCGCAAAGAACTCTTAAAACAAGGCATGATTAAAGGCATTATCGGCTTGCCTGCCAACTTATTTTATGGCACAGGCATTCCTGCGTGCATTATTGTGATTGACAAAGAACACGCCCAAGTCGCCCAAATAGACGATGACGATCAAATCATCGCAGGTCGCTCTGTCTTTATGATTGATGCGTCAGGCGATTTTATCAAAGATGGCAACAAAAACCGCCTACAAGAAAAAGACATTCACAAAATCGTGGATACTTTTATCCATCAAAAAACCATCGCTCATTACAGCCGTTTGGTGTCATTACAAGAGATTGCCAGCCAAGACTACAACCTAAATCTACCATGCTACATCACATCAGGACAGGCGGACGATATGCAGGATTTGCACGCCCATTTGTTAGGTGGTATTCCTGCCGATGATATTGATAACTTGGCTGAATTTTGGCAAGTTTTGACAAGGCTAAAAGATGAGCTATTGAGTTGACGGTCAGCGTTACCACGCCAAATTGCCTGCTGATGCGATTAAAGCCCATATTTTGGCACATCCGTCTTATCAAAATTTTGTGGAAACGACTTTACAGCATTTTAAAAATTGGCAAAGCAACAACGATTTAACCCAAATCGCCCAAAACGACCGCCCCAAAGTATTGATTGAACAATGGAGCGAAAGCCTGTTAAGTACTTTTTCAGGCAGCCTGCTGGTAGAAAATTATGATGTCTATCAAATCCTAATGGACTATTGGGCAAACACAATGCAAGATGATGTCTATCTGATTGCAGGCGAGGGCTGGGCATTAAATGGCAAATTATTGCGTGAAATCATCGTCAAAAAAGACAAAGACGGCAAAAAACAAAAAACCGAACCACACGATTTGCTGATAAACAAAATCAAATACAAAGCCGAACTGATACCGCCCCATCTTATTGCAAAGCGCTTTTTTGCTGATGATGTGGCAAACCTCAACCGTTTACAAAGCGAATTGGGCAATGCCAGTCAAGCCTTAGAAACCTTTTTGGAAGAACACAGCACAGAAAACAGCTTACTTGCCAATGCCTTTGATGATAAAGACAAAATCACGGTCAAAAGCCTAAAATCTGCCGAAAAACAAGCCGATAATGACGAAAAACAGGCAATCAAAACCGCATTAAAATTATTTGAAAATGAAAAGAAAGCCAAAGATGCCCTAAAAGTAGCCACTGAAAAATTGGATTTGGCGATTTTTACCCAATATGGCAAATTAAGCATTGATGACATCAAGTTGCTTGTGGTACAGGACAAATGGCTTGCCAACTTGGAGCGTGAACTGACCGCTCAAATGGAGCGAGCCATACAGACGCTGATTAGCCGTCTGCACACCCTAGAACAGCGTTATCACAGTCCGCTATCTGCTCTTACGGACGAAGTCGTCCATTGGGAAAACAAAGTCAATCAACATTTAAAAACAATGGGGCTAATCTAATGACAGCACAAGGTAAGGTGGGCTTAAGCCCACACCACAACACCAAAAACAACGAATGGGGCGATTTGCCTGATGGGTGGGAAGTAGTGAAGTTAGGGGATTTGGCAGAGATTGTTACTGGTGGTACGCCTAATACTACAAATAATGAGTTTTGGAATGGTGATACTGCTTGGATTACCCCAACAGACATTAAAGAAAATAAGGATATGTATTTTGGCGAACGCAATATTTCTGAAAAAGGTTTGAATGTGGTTAGAAAATTACCATTAAATTCCTTGCTTATAACTTGTATTGCAAGTATTGGAAAAAATGCTATTTTAAGAAATGGTGGTGCGTGCAATCAGCAAATTAACGCCATTATTCCTAATGATAATTTTGATATTGATTTTTTATATTATTTTTTTGAAAGTAAAAAAATAGAGTTGAGAAATATGGCAGGAGTAACAGCAACACCAATTATCTCAAAAGCATTATTTGCAACATTTCCAATTATTCACCCCCCCAAACCCGAACAAACCGCCATAGCCACCGTTTTATCGGATACGGATAAATTAATAGACAGCTTAACGGCATTGATTGCCAAAAAACAAGCAATTAAATCCGCTACAATGAGTCAATTATTAAGCGGACAAAAACGTCTGCCTGAACTTGCTAATCATTCAGACGGTACGCCAAAAACTTATATCCAAACTGATAATGGCAAAATCCCAGAGGATTGGGAAATGGCGAAGTTGGGGGAGATTTGTGAAATCTTTTTCAGGTAGCACGCCATCAACTTCTGTAAAAGAATATTATGGCGGTGATATTAAGTGGATAACATCGAGTGATTTAAATAAAGGCTTTATTTTTGATGTTAATGCTACTATTACCGAATTGGGATTACAAAATTCATCAGCAAAAAAAGTTAAAAAAGATACTTTATTGCTAGCTTTATATGGTGCGACAGCTGGTGTTGTTGGTATTACCAGAATTGATGCAACCATAAATCAAGCTATTTTGGCAATTATTCCAAAAAAGGATAGTTATTTGTTTTTATATTATTGGTTTTTATTAAACAAACAAAAAATAATAGATACTTATACACAAGGTGGGCAAGCTAATTTAAGTGGCGATAGTCGTTAATGCCTGTGCAAGCTATAACGGTCAGTACGAGGATAATATGGTTTATAAATTCTAAAATTTAAACGCCCTTTAATGATGGTTTAAAGGGCGTTTGTTTTAACATGCTAACCATAAAAATTAAGAAAATATAATACTGTTTAGCTTTCGCAGTTTTTTGGCTCGCTACATTCACCGCAAATGCAACTTTAGTGGAAAAAACACAATTTTCTGCATTTTTGCCTGAAATCAAGGCTTTCATTCAACAACATCAGGCTAAAAATATTATTGTTATTGGGGCTGAAACGCATATTTGTGTATTGCAAACGGTGTTAGATCTTTGCAAAAAAAATCTGAATGTCTATTTGCCGATTGAATGTGTTACTTCCCGTACTCTTGAAAATAAACAGAACGGCTTAATGCAAATGCAGCAAGTAGGGGCAATTATTAGTAATATTGAATCAATTTTATTTATGTTATTAAAAGATGCCAAGCACCCTGCTTTTAAAACGATTTCTACTTTAATTCGATAATTTTTATGAGTGCATAAAAAATAACCAATAAAATACGCTTATATTCACCCCCCCCTAATAACAACGTAATAATTTGATTTTATTGATTATTTATCATATCGTTATTCGTTACTTTAAGTTATTCACGCCTATTTTGAAAAATTATCACATCTTTATCCACAAATGGTGGGGATAACTCTTCGCTTTTCGATAGAGGTAAAATTCTTGGTTTAGCCATCGCAAAATTTAGGCTTATTTTGGTGAGAAAAAAATCAACAACTTGATCTTTATCCAGATCATTGCTCAAGAAAAAGATCGCATTTTTGGATCTGATTTACATCATTATTTTACAAGCTTCAGTACGGTTACCCACAACTTATACTATATAATTCCAAAAGTTATCCACAAAGTTATTCACAAGCGGTCATATTTTATGGATTTTTTGCAAATCACCCCAAAGTATGAAACAATTCCATTATTCTAAAATTTCATAAAATTAGGTGATCTAGTGATCGATTTCGATGGCTACCGCCCAAATGTTGGAATCGTCATCTGTAATAAGCACGGGCAAGTTCTGTGGGCAAGACGGTTTGGTCAAAACTCTTGGCAATTTCCGCAAGGCGGGATTAATGAGGGGGAAAACATTGAAACAGCAATGTACCGTGAGCTTTATGAAGAAGTCGGCTTAAGCAAGAAAGATGTACAATTGCTTTGGGCGTCTAAATATTGGCTAAAATATAAACTGCCAAAACGCTTGGTACGCAATGAGGGGTCAGGCCCTGTCTGTATCGGGCAGAAACAGCGTTGGTTTTTACTGCAACTGATTAGCGATGAGAGTTTAATTAACCTAAAAACCACGAAAAATCCGGAATTTGACGGCTGGCGTTGGGTAAGCTTTTGGTATCCTGTCCGACAAGTGGTTTCATTTAAGCGAGATGTTTATCGCAAAGCAATGAAAGAATTTGCACAGGTTCTGCAGAATAATATGCAAAAAAATACGGACAAACACTTGTGTTTGAACGTTGGCTTTGCCAACGGCTCCGAAGGAACGAGCGTAGCGAGTAATAATAGACTGCTTGAAAAATCTCGTACCGAGCGTGATGAAAAATTTACTCACACGCCTAAAAAATCCTTTCAGGACTCCGCCAAATCATATAAACGGGAAAATCGCAAACCGTATCGAAGTTGGCATCAACATAACCAAAAAGGAAAATAATAATGACTATTTTGTTAAGCTGCCTTTTTTTAGGGGTATTTGTTGGCTTTTTAGCTGGATTATTCGGCATTGGGGGCGGTTTGATTATTGTCCCAAGTTTGGTCTTTTTACTGCCAATGGCAGGTGTGCCGCCTGAATATATAATGTCCACCGCATTGGGCACATCGTTCTCTACCATCATTATTACTGCATTTTCGTCCGCTCAACGCCACCATAAATTAGGCAATGTTGATGTACAAACCAGTAAATCCTTTATTCCTGCATTAATGATCTCAGTATTTTTATCGGGCTTAGTGGTAAGCAAATTCGATCCGCAAATTATGTCGAAAATCTTTGCGGTAATGGTATTATATCTGGCTGGTAAAATGCTTTTCACCTTGAAAAGAGCCCCGAAAAATAAACCGCTTACCTTACAAACTACACTTGTAGGAGGGAGCGTGATTGGAGCTTTATCTAGTATGGCTGGCATTGCAGGTGGAGCATTTATTGTGCCGTTTTTAAGTGATCGTGGCTTAGACATCAAAAGAGCCATCGGTACATCGTCATTTTGTGGAGCATTTTTAGGTTTATCTGGCACAATCAGTTTTATTGTGAGCGGCTGGGGCTTAGAAGGAATGCCTGACTATTCATTAGGCTATGTTTATCTACCTGCACTACTTGGTATTACTGCCACGTCTTTTTTTACCTCAAAAATGGGAGCAAGTGCTGCCAATGCGTTACCTGTTCCGATGCTAAAAAAAGCCTTTGCAATGTTGCTTGTGGGTATCGCTATTAATATGTTTTTAAAATAAGGAAACTATGAACGAACAATTTATTCAATTTCCACAAATAAGCCCTATCGTTTTTGAAATTGGCCCGATTGCCCTACGTTGGTATGGCTTAATGTACTTAGCAGGTTTCGTTTTTGCTTACTGGCTCGGAATGAGACGAGCAAAAAATTCTAACGGTGTTTGGACAACCGAACAAGTCGATAGCCTAATCTACACTGGCTTCTGGGGCGTGGTATTAGGCGGACGCATTGGCGATGTTTTTTTCTATAACTTCGACCGTTTCTTGCAAGATCCACTCTATCTTTTCCGTATTTGGGAAGGCGGAATGTCGTTTCACGGCGGCTTAATTGGCGTGATTGTGGCGATGATTTGGGTTTCCTACCGTCAAAACCGTAGTTTCTGGCAAACCGCTGATTTTATCGCACCGCTCGTACCATTTGGGCTAGGAATGGGGCGTATCGGTAACTTTATTAACGATGAACTTTGGGGGCGTGAGACTAATGTGCCTTGGGCGGTATTATTCCCAAGCGGTGGCTATCTACCCCGGCACCCATCACAACTCTACGAAGCCTTTTTAGAAGGTGTGGTGTTATTGCTGATCCTCAACTGGTTCATCAAAAAACCTCGCCCAACAGGCTCTGTAGCCGGCTTATTTTTAATTGGCTATGGCACATTCCGCTTTATTGTGGAATATTTCCGAGAAATAGACCACAATGTAAACACTACGGCTGATTTAATCACTCGTGGGCAACTGCTCTCTTTACCGATGATTATCGGTGGAGCTTTGATTATGGCGTGGGCGTATAGAGTAAACAAAGTAAAATAATGACAAGCGGTCGAGAATGGCAAAAAATTTGCATAAAACGACCGCTTGTGTTTTTAAGGACATACTATGACCAAAAAATACAAAGTAATTGGTTTCGACTTAGACGGAACGCTAATTAATACCCTCCCCGATTTAACCCTAGTCGCAAATGCAATGTTTTTAGAAGCCGGCTTTCCAACGGTTACGCAAGAAAAAGTGCTGACTTGGATTGGCAAAGGCGGAGATATGTTCTTCCAAAATGCCATTGCTCACACGGGTAAAATTTTCCAAGCCGATGAATTAGTCAAAATGCGTATGAGCTTTGATAAATACTACGCTACCTATGTTTGCGAAGAAAGTACGCTCTTCCCCAATGTAAAAGAAACCTTAGAAACATTAAAAGCCAAAGGCTATCCGCTCGTTGTGATCACCAATAAGCCAACTAAATTAGTTGAGCCTGTACTTTCGGCTTTTGGCATCTACCACTTATTTGATGAAGCCTTAGGTGGGCAATCCCTGCCTAAAATTAAGCCACACCCAGACCCAATGTTCTTTATCTGCGAAAAATTTGGCATTACCCCGCAAGAACTGCTTTTTGTTGGCGACTCTGAAAATGATGTCATTGCAGCGAAATCCGCTGGTTGTGATGTAGTTGGTTTAACTTATGGTTATAACTACAATATCCCGATTGAGCAATCAGAGCCCACTTTTGTAACATCAGAATTTAAAGATGTGTTAAAGATTGTTGAAGGATAAAAGAAAATATTTGTTTTCTTTTTATCTTTATTTTAAAATTTTCCTCATCAAAATTTTAAAGGAGAAAAAGAATGCCAACAATCTCATTACGCCAAGTTGGCGGATCAGTGGCAATGGTTATTCCCCCAGCATTCTTACAAGCGTTGCAACTTTCTGTGGGCAGTAAAGTGGATTTATCCCTCAATGAAGACAAAATAGTGGTAAACCCTGTTCGTCCAAAAGTGAAGTACAGTTTAGACGAGTTATTAAATCAGTCCGATTTTGAGGCTGCAAGAACTGAAGAAAGCCAAGAGTGGTTATCAGCCCCTACGGCCGGGAATGAAATTCTATGAAACGTGGCGATATTTATTGGCTTGACCTTGATCCAACATTAGGACACGAACAAGCCGGTTTCCGCCCTGTCGTGATTGTATCGGCAACCGCATTTAATTTAGCCAGTAAATTACCTGTTGTTGTGCCTATTACAAACGGTGGAGCTTTCGCTGAACGACTAGGGTTTGCCGTTTCATTAAAAGAAGCTAACCTAAAAACAACGGGTATTGTACGTTGCGACCAACCTAGAACCGTAGATATTAGCCAGCGTAACGGAAAATTTATTGAAACATTGCCTGAAAATCTGCTAGATGAAGTAATGGCTCGGGTTTCAGTTATTTTTGAATAAGTTCTCAATAGCGGTTGTTTTCTTAATCTGTTTTGCAAAACGGTTAGAAAAAATAACCGCTTGCACTTTTATCCCATTTCAATAACCGTTAAGATAACCACATATTTTTCAATACAAAACGAGATTATAAAATGACCAAACCTATCGTATTTAGTGGCGTGCAGCCGTCTGGGGAATTAACTATTGGTAACTACTTAGGAGCGTTACGCAACTGGGTAAAAATGCAAGATGATTACGATTGTGTCTATTGCATTGTCGATCAGCACGCTATTACCGTGCGTCAAGATCCTGAAGCCTTGCGTAAATCCACCTTAGACGTGTTAGCTTTGTATTTAGCTTGTGGAATTGATCCGAGCAAAAGTACCATTTTTATTCAATCTCACGTCCCTGAACACGCTCAATTAGCGTGGGTGTTAAACTGTTACACTTACTTTGGCGAAATGGGGCGTATGACGCAATTCAAAGATAAATCAGCTCGCTACGAAGAAAATGTAAACGTCGGTTTATTTACTTACCCTGTGTTAATGGCAGCAGATATTTTACTTTATCAAACAAACCAAGTGCCAGTAGGCGATGATCAGAAGCAACATTTAGAAATCACCCGTGATATTGCTAACCGCTTCAATGCGTTATACGGCAAGAAAGATGCGGAAGGCAATGTGATTGAACCTGTATTCGCTGTGCCTGAAGTCTTTATTGCGAAGTCTGGGGCGAGAGTGATGTCATTACTTGAGCCAACCAAAAAAATGTCAAAGTCAGACGATAACCGCAATAACGTAATTGGTTTATTAGAAGATCCGAAAGCCGTTGCGAAAAAAATCAAACGTGCGATGACCGATGGCGATGAGCCACCTGTGGTGCGTTATGATGTACAAAATAAAGCGGGTGTATCTAACCTATTGGATATTCTCTCAGCGATTACAGGAAAAACCATTGCGGAGTTAGAAGCGGAATTTGAAGGTAAGATGTACGGTCATTTAAAAACTGAAGTGGCAGATAAAGTTTCTGAGCTTTTAACCAATCTACAAGAACGCTACCACCACTACCGCCAAAATGAAGCATTACTTGAACAAATTTATCGTGATGGTGCAGAAAAAGCACGCGCTCGTGCTAAGGCAACGTTAGATAAAGTGTATGAACTTGTGGGCTTTGTACGTTATTAATGCTGTACTATTTGTAAAACTATAGGGGCTAATTGCAATTAGCCCCTACGTTTATAATGCAGTTGTTTTTTCTAGTACAACTAGAGATTTACAAAAAATCTGCCAAAATTAACCGCTTGTAATTATTTACGAGCGTTATAAATCTTCATTGCTTCTGGCACAAGGAGAGCTAAATTCGCTTGGCGCTCCGCATTTGATGGGTGTGTTGAAAAAATCGATAAACCAGAATCTCCGTTTGCTTTGCTCATTTTAATCCACACATTTGGTGCGGCTGATGGATTATAGCCTGATTTTGCCATTAACATCAAACCCACTTCATCAGCTTCTGTTTCTTGACTACGAGAGAACGGTTTGGTTGCAATTAGATCTACGCCTGAGCTTAATAAACCTTCTGTACTCACACCTGTTGAAGCAGTTACTGCAATATCTGCAATCGCTCCTACAATACCGCTAATCATTGTTACTGTACGGTCAGATTTACTATGTTCTTTTAAGGCGTGGGCCATCTCGTGTCCCATTACTACCGCAATTTCATCATTAGATAAATTCAGTCTTTCCACTAAACCTGTGTAGAATGCCATTTTACCGCCCGGCATTGCCCACGCATTGAGTTCATCAGATTTTAAAACCGTGATTTCCCAATGGAAAGGTACGCCCGTTTCATTTGACTGCTCCGCATAAGGCTTCATTTTATGAAATACCGCATGTACACGTTTTGCCGTAGAAGATGTTGTATCGATGGCATTTTGCTGGCGGGCTTGCGATTTAACCTGTGCATAACTTTGTGCCGCTTCTTGGTTAATACTTTCTGTTGTCGCACAAGAAACCACCGCAGTGGCTACAAAAACTGAAAGACCTAATTTTTTAATAAAATTCATATCGATTTCTCACAAAAATGCCAAACAAATCTGCTTGGCATTCAGATCAAAAATTATTTTTTAGCACGCTCGAAAGATTCTAAGATTTCTTGGCGGGCTTCGTTTACATCGCCCCAACCTTCAACTTTCACCCACTTGCCTGCTTCTAATGCTTTATAGCTTTCAAAGAAGTGTTGGATTTGTGCTTTTAATAATGCCGGTAAATCACCCACATCTTTAATGTGGTCGTACTCTTTGCTTAATTTAGTGTGTGGCACAGCAACCACTTTGGCATCACCACCCGCTTCGTCAGTCATTTTTAACACGCCAACCGGACGGCAACGGATTACAGAACCCGGTTGTAGTGGGTATGGTGTTGGTACTAATACATCTACCGGGTCGCCATCAGACGATAAGGTGTTATTCACATAGCCATAGTTTGCTGGATAGAACATTGCTGTTGCCATAAAGCGATCTACAAATAATGCGCCTGTTTCTTTGTCCACTTCATATTTGATTGGATCTGAATTTGCAGGGATTTCAATAACAACATAAATATCATCTGGTAACTCTTTACCAGCCGGAACTAATTCTAAGCCCATTTTGGTTTCCTTCTAAAATTGATGGTTAAATAAACGGCGTGATTATAGCTTATTTTCAGAAAAAGATAAAAGCCCGTTTGTATTTTGTATCAAACTGTTTAATTTTCCGTAAAATTGCTTATAAAACATACACTTAACACTATTTAAATAAAAAAAACTTGCTAAACTTTCAAAAATCCGTATGATATGCCCTCGTTACGCAAGATTATGGGTCATTAGCTCAGTCGGTAGAGCAGCGGACTTTTAATCCGTTGGTCGAAGGTTCGAATCCTTCATGACCCACCATTTAATCTTCAAAACACCTCTTTGGGTCATTAGCTCAGTCGGTAGAGCAGCGGACTTTTAATCCGTTGGTCGAAGGTTCGAATCCTTCATGACCCACCATTTAAATTTCAAAATCCCTCTTGGGTCATTAGCTCAGTCGGTAGAGCAGCGGACTTTTAATCCGTTGGTCGAAGGTTCGAATCCTTCATGACCCACCATTTATTCAAATCACATTTGCAAATTTTTCTGAAAAAACGACCGCTTTATAGTAGAATTTAACTCGTTTTTACTTAACTATTATTCAATTTCAATGTTAAAAAAAATCCTTATTGCATTAGGTTTAGCTGGAGTTATCGCCTGTGGTGGCTTATTTTACGGCTACCAAAAATTAAACTCGTTGGCAGAGCACCAAATCACGACACAACCAGACCAACTTTTCGTACTGGAACGAGGCGTTTCTAGCCAAAAACTTGCTACTCTATTAGAAGAGCAAGGCATTGTTACCCACGATGATGCCGATCTCCTCCCCTATTTGATGCGTCTATACCCAGAATTAAGCAAATTCAAAGCAGGTACTTATTCATTAAATGGTTTAACTACGGTAAAAGATTTACTTGCCCATTTAAGTTCGGGTAAAGAAGTGCAACTTAACGTTCAGCTTATTGAAGGTAGAACCTTCAAAGCGTGGCGTGAACAACTTACTCAAGCGAAATATCTACAACAAACACTAAAAGATAAATCAGAAAAAGAGATCGCAGAATTGCTTGATATTCCACACGAAAAAATGGAAGGCTGGATTGCTCCCGATACTTACAGCTACACGCCAAATTCCACCGATTTAGCACTACTCAAACGAGCTTACCAAAAGCAAAAAACAACGTTAGAACAGGCGTGGCAAAATAGAGCAGAAAATCTACCGCTTGCAAATCCGTATGAGATGTTAATTCTTGCCTCTATTGTGGAGAAAGAAACTGGCATTGCAAGCGAACGCTCCCAGGTAGCTTCTGTGTTTATTAACCGCCTACGCATTAAAATGCGTCTGCAGACCGATCCAACCGTAATTTATGGTATGGGCGACAGCTATGATGGCAATATTCGCCGTAAAGATTTAGAGGAATATACGCCATACAACACTTACCAAATCGATGGATTGCCTCCAACACCTATTACAATGCCGAGCGAGGCTTCAATCAAAGCAGTGGCAAACCCGGATAACACGTCATATTTATACTTTGTGGCAGATGGCACAGGCGGGCACAAATTCAGCCGAACGTTGAGTGAGCATAATAAAGCTGTGCAAGAATGGATTCAAATTGAACGCAAACGCAAAAATGAACAAAAATAGTGAGAACAATATGCGTGGAAAATTTATTGTGATTGAAGGCTTAGAAGGTGCAGGCAAAACCACCGCCCATCAAGTAATTTTAAAAGAGTTAGAGCAAGCAGGCATTAAAGATGTTGTGATGACTCGTGAGCCGGGCGGCACTCCCCTTGCGGAAAAACTTCGCCATTTAATTAAGCACGAAACCGAAGAGCCTGTAACCGATAAAGCGGAATTATTAATGCTCTATGCAGCCCGTGTTCAACTGGTGGAAAATGTGATCAAACCTGCTCTTGCTGAAGGTAAATGGGTGCTAGGAGACCGCCACGATATGTCTTCCCAAGCCTATCAAGGCGGTGGACGTAAGTTGGATCGTCACTTACTCGAAACCTTAAAAGAATCGGTACTCGGCACATTCGAGCCAGATTTAACGATTTATCTCGATCTCGATCCGGTGATTGGTTTAGAAAGAGCCAGAGGCAGAGGCGAATTAGACCGCATCGAACAGCAAAGCCTTGACTTCTTCTACCGCACACGAGAGCGTTATTTAGAATTAACCCAACACAACGATAAAGCCGTGATCATCAATGCCGAACAACCCATCGAACAGGTGACTGCGGATATTCAACAAGTAATTAGAAACTGGCTGAAATAATGTACCCTTGGCTCGAAAGCACTTATCAACAACTTACCGATTCATTTTTACAGGGGCGAGGTCATCACGCCTTACTGTTCAAAACAGATGTTGGTCTTGGTACAGACACCTTAATCTACAAGGTGGCTGAATGGTTGCTTTGCAGCCAAAAACTCCGCCATCAACCTTGTCTTGAATGCAAAAGTTGCCTGCTTATGCAAAGCAACAACCACCCCGATTTCCACATTCTTGAGCCGATTGAAGACAAAGATATTGGTATCGACCAAGTGCGTGAGTTGATTTATAAACTCCAGAATTTCGCCCAACAAGGGGGAAATACGGTCGTTTATATTCGAGGAGTTGATCGTTTAACCGAGGCAAGCAGTAATGCCCTGCTCAAAACCTTGGAAGAGCCACGTGAAAACGTCTATTTCTTGCTCGAAGCACCGCTTCAAGCAACAGTTTTAGCTACCATTCAAAGCCGCAGCCAAACTTGGGTACTTTACGCCCCACAAGCCTCAGAAGTAATGGCTTGGCTACAAACACAATTTCCGGCAATCTCAACCGACGACTTAGAGATTGCACTCCGCCTTTGCCACTCACGCCCACTAATTTGCAAAAATTTTATCGAAAATGACCGCTTGCAACAGCGAAAAACCTTTTTGCAAACCTTCTGGCGTTTCTACAAAAGCCGAGATGTGGTGCTGCTTTTCCAAGCCTTTGATAAAGAAAAAGAAGATATTTTACAACAACTCGAATGGCTCGAAAGTTTCTTCAACGATGCCCTCAAAGCCAAAATGAACATCACACAAGGTTGGATCAACCCAGATCTGCAAAACGGCATTATCCCTTTCAGCCAACAGCTCACCGCTCACGGTTTACTGCAAGGGCAACAAATCCTCCACCAAACCCAGCGGGATTTAACCGAAATCAACGCTGTCAACCCGGAATTGATGTTGCTAGATTGCCTAACGAAGTTGGTTTTGGTGTTTGAGTAAAAGCCCTCCCTCATAGAAGGTAGCTTTTAATTAGCCGTAAAAAGAGGCTTCTAGCCCTGTAATATAGTTTATAACTTGCAAAATTATTTATCTTTGTTATTGTATGAATAATTCACACAAGGAGAATATTATGGCAAGAACAACCAGCGTGACTTTAGGCGAACCTTTAAATGATTTTGTGAATGAAATGGTGGCAAGTGGGCGTTATGGCTCTACCAGTGAAGTAGTGAGAACCGCTTTACGAATGCTTGAGGAAAAAGAGCAATACTTAGCTCAGTTGCGACAAGCCATTGATGATGGTGATGCTAGTGGTTATGCAACCGAAACGATTGATGAAATGATGTTGAGAGTAAAGGCGGAACTTAATGTATAAACTTTCTGCTCAAGCACTCCGAGATCAAGAGAAACTTTTTCGTTACAGTATCTCTCAATTTGGTGTTCAACAAACAGAATCTTATTTTGCAGATCTAAAGCATATTTTGAATTTATTAGCTGATTTTCCAACAATGGGAACTTCTGCGGAACATATTCGTGGTGGCTTGCGAATGCACACACATCAATCTCATACAATTTATTATCGAATAAAAGCAGATCATATATTTATTGTTCGCATCTTACATAACCAAATGAATCATAAACGCTATATTTAGAAAAATGAAAGACTTATTTATCATAGACTCACATTGTCATCTAGATTCTCTAGACTACGAAACCCGACATAAAAATATTGATGAAGTGATTGAAAATGCGAAAGCTCGTGGTGTTCATCATTTTCTTTCTGTTTGCACAACCGTTGGGCGTTTTGAAGCAATGAAAAACTTAACTGCTCATCGCAATGATGTCTCACTTTCTTGCGGCGTTCACCCATTAAACGTGGAAGATGAACCCTTTGATTACGATAAACTTTTTGAGTTTGCTCAAGATCCAAAAGTGGTGGCGATTGGCGAAACCGGCTTGGATTATCACTATACACCCGAAACCAAAGCATTACAGCAATCGCTCTTTGTTCAGCAAATTGATATTGCGAATAAGCTGAATAAACCGCTTATTATCCATACTCGTTCTGCCCGTGAAGATACAATGGATATGCTAGAACAAAACAATGCTGAAAAATGCGGGGGTGTTTTGCACTGCTTCACCGAAGATTGGACAATGGCAAAGCGTGCCCTAGATATTGGCTTTTATATTTCAATTTCAGGTATTATCACGTTCCGCAATGCGGAAGAATTGCGAGATGTAGTCAGAAAAGTGCCATTAGATCGTTTATTGGTAGAGACAGATTCACCTTACCTCTCTCCTATTCCTTATCGAGGAAAACCGAATCAGCCCGCTTATGTGCGAGAAACCTGTGAATACGTTGCGACATTAAAAGGGGTCTCAACAGAAAAATTCGCTCGCATTACAACGGAAAATGTGCAAAACTTATTTAAAATTCAATTATAAGGAACAGAATATGAGAACTATGCTCAAATATTTTCTAATTTTAGTCTCACTTGCCTTTTTTATTGTGTTAGGCGGTGCAGTGAATTATGCGATGCCAAGCTATGAAGAAACGCTGGTAACAGGAATGGAAGTTCGCCGAATGGATAAAGATGGCATTATCAGCAAAGCAAACCCGGCTGATGGTCAAGTGCGTGATGTTTACTTCCTCTTTACCGAAGACCCCGAAACGAAAAAAGTGATGGTTTACCGCAACGAAGACACAGGCTGGGGTTTACCACCTTACTTCAAATTCGGCTCTGCAGATATTCAAGCAAAAGCACAAGCCTACGCAAATGAGAAGCAACGTGTACAAATCAAATACTATGGCTGGCGTATTAACTGGCTAAATGAATTTAGAAATATTGTTTCTATCAAGCCATTAGCCGAAGCGGAAACGGTAAGTAAACCGATTATGAGCTATATACTTTATGCCGTACTCGCTTTCTTATTCTTCCTCTCAGTACAATTTATTCGCGGTATCTTTAAAGATTAAGCCAATTAAACCTTTGACAAACGGTTCGATTTTGTAAAAAATTGAACCGTTTTCTTTTTATCATAAATATCAAATGACTTACTATTTTATTGCCGATCTGCACTTAAACGAAAATCAGCCTGAAATCACCCACCTCTTTTTGCAATTTATGCAAGAAAAAGCACCGCTTGCAGAAGCGGTTTATATCTTAGGCGATCTGTTTGATTTCTGGATTGGTGATGATGAAGAATCTGAACTTATTTCGACCGCTAAAAATGCGATTAAAACTCTCACTGCAAGCGGTACAAAATGCTATTTTATTTGCGGAAATCGTGATTTTTTAATTGGAAAACGCTTTAGCGAACAGACAGGTATGATTATTTTACCTGATTACTACGTTATTGATTTATTCGGTACGCCAACCTTACTCTGTCACGGCGATACACTTTGTACTGATGATGTGAAATATCAACAATTCCGTAAAAAAGTCCACCAAAAATGGCGACAAGCTATCTTTTTGATGTTTCCACTTTCTTGGCGAATTCGCATTGCGGAGAAAATCCGCTCTAAAAGCAAACAAGAAAAGCGTGATAAATCCGCTGAAATTATGGACGTAAATGCCGAATTTACCACTCAAATTGTATCCAAATTCAACACAACTCAACTTATACACGGACATACCCATCGCCAAGCAGTTCATCAGCATAATGGATTTACACGCATTGTATTGGGCGACTGGAAAGAAGATTACGCTTCTATTTTAAGCGTAACCCAACAAGGAGCAGAATTTATATGATTGATGTCATTATTCCTTGCTACAACTCTGAAAAAACGCTTGTTCGTGCCGTCCAAAGTGTACTAAATCAGCCTGAGTTAAATTTACTATGGCTTATTGATGATGCTTCAACGGATAATACGCTTGCTTTAGCCAAACACTTACAAGCTCAAGTACCCGATAAAATTAGGGTGGAGAGAATGCCTCAAAATGGTGGTGTAGCAAAAGCTCGTAACTGGGAAGCATTACAAAGCGAAGCAGCTCTAATCGCCTTTTTAGATGCAGATGATGCCTACGAAAACGGAGCATTACAAGTAGCTGAAAAGATTTTTGAATTCAAACCTGAAACAGCGTTAGTTCGCCTTGCATTAAAGGCAATTAACTTAGATGAACGCTACAGCTCTCATCCCAATTCTGATTTAGCTTGGCAGCATATGCGAATGACCTGTGGAGGAAATGTAGTGTTCCGTCGTTCATTTTCTTAGCTTGTGGTGGCTTTCCACAACATCAACTCTTTAGAGAATTAGGCGGAGAAGATGGAGCATTAGGCATAGCCACTACACAAATTAGTTCTGTAGCGACTGAGTTCAATGATGTGGGCGTGTTACATTACTGTCGAGAAGGTATGCACGCAGAAAGATTATTAATATGCGATTTTATTTAACGAAAAAGATTCTAATATTACTGAAGAAAAAATTCAGCAAGCTAATCTAATTACAGAAACCATCACTAATAACATTAAAAGCTCGCAAATCTGCCTTAATAGTAAAGATATTGGTATTAAGCCTTATACTCTGGAATGGAGCTAAATAACTAGCTGATTCGTAAATTTTTCTCTAAAAAACAACCGCTTGTAGCCCTAGAATTTAGCTTTCCTATTTCTCTCTGCAAGCGGTCATTTTCCTTCACTTTTCTACAACATTAAATTTGAAACTTAAAATTTAAACATCCACAACACCATTAAATAGCAAAAACCCCTTAAGTATCTCTACTTAAGGGGGTTCCTAAATTAATAACCCGACGAGGCTCTACTCTCACATGGCGAATCACCACACTACCATCGACGTTACTGCGTTTTACTTCTGAGTTCGGTATGGAGTCAGGTAGAACCACAGCACTATGGTCGTCGGGAAAATCTTGTTGATTTTCT
>NZ_JBGTYY010000036.1:0-18693 GCF_041807705.1 Mannheimia kashgarensis | reverse complement strand
CGTGGCAAACCGTTCAAAGTGGCGGTAAACGCCTGTATGCGTAAGCTTTTAACCGTGATTAATGCCATCGTCCGTGATGGCTCACAGTGGAATGCTCACGTGGTTTAATTAACGAATTTGTATCTCGCCAAAAATGTTGGGGGATACAGTTGCTACACATAAAGGTGTATTTATCAGGTTACAAAATATTATGTCAGACGATATCCAACAAAAATCTGAAAAGAAAATTGCTTTTAATTTCAATAAGTTACAAAAACGTTTACGCCGTAATGTCGGCAATGCAATTGCTGATTTTGGTATGATTGAAGAAGGCGACCGTGTGATGGTTTGCCTTTCTGGCGGGAAAGACAGCTACACTTTACTTGATATTCTGCTTAATCTTCAACAAAGTGCCCCTGTGAATTTCAGCGTTGTTGCGGTAAACCTAGACCAAAAACAACCGGGCTTTCCGGAAGAGGTATTGCCTCGCTATTTAGACAGCATTGGTGTGGAATACAAAATTGTGGAAGAAAACACCTACGGCATCGTAAAAGAGAAAATTCCGGAGGGCAAAACCACCTGCTCGCTCTGCTCACGACTTCGCCGTGGGATTTTATACCGCACCGCCACCGAATTGGGTGCAACCAAAATTGCATTAGGGCATCACCGTGACGATATGCTGGCGACTTTATTCTTAAATATGTTCTATGGCGGCAAAATGAAAAGTATGCCACCAAAACTAATTTCTGATGACGGCAAACAAATTGTGATCCGCCCACTCGCCTATTGTAAAGAAAAAGACATTATCAAATATGCCGAAGCCAAGCAGTTCCCGATTATTCCGTGTAATCTGTGTGGCTCTCAGCCTAATTTACAACGCCAAGTGGTGAAAGAAATGCTGAATAATTGGGATCGCCAATACCCGGGGCGTTTAGAAACCATGTTCAGTGCTTTGCAAGATATCGTGCCGTCTCACTTATGCGATCCGAAATTTTTTGATTTTAAAGGGATTAAACACGGTCAAACCATTGAAGGCATAGAAGGCGACACCGCTTTTGATGATGTCAAAATTGAAACCAAAACCTTCTTAGACGAAGATGACGACAACAATTTTGCCGAAGCGGGAATGATTCAGTTTAAGGAAGTGAATTAAGTCTCTAGCGGTCTAATTTTCCGGAAATTTTGCAAATCTCCCAAAAAAAGCACCCTATCAGATTGCCCTGATAGGGTGTTGGTGGTGATAAACCACCCATCCGATGACAAGGAGAATGTCTATGAAAAAAACAATAAATAAATTAATTTGAACTTACATTTTTTAAGAAGATTTGGCGTGGAGAAGTCAGCCCTAATTTTTCTGCCTCATTAACCAAATTCATTGCTTTATTAATATCTTTTGCTTTAATCGCTTTCGTTACTGCCTGATTAAAATAGGCTTCTGTATCTTTATCTACCGCTGTTTTTACTGCAACCGGGTTTTCTTTTGTCAGCATCGAAGCAGTCGTTTTACCTACCGGAGTTGCTGCTTTATTTGAGCTAAAAATTTCGGTCGGCAAGCCAATAAATTTAGTGCCATTCGAGCCGGTAACATTGATGTGGATTTGACCTTTTAAACTATGTGCCACTTCAATATCATTAATTGCCGGCGGTTGTTTACCGGTTGCTTTTGCATAGGTTTTTGCCGGATGTGGCATAATTGTCGTTTTGGCTAAATCTTGCTGCGTGGTATAAATGAGCAAGTAAATATATTCTTGGTTCATTGCCGGTGTTAAATTGAGTTCTGCCCCTAAACGATTGCCTTTGAGCCCTCGTTCTTCCAATAATTTAAACTCAGAAGAAGGGTAAGTTGCCGCTACATTAAAGTGACTATCCAATACGACTGCTGTTGGCACAAAAACATTTTTGTCCATCACCGGGCTTTCGATTTCAATTTCCAATGTACCTTGATTTGCAGGAATACGATAGGCAGCTACCGGGCTAGCAATACCGGCAAATGCTGTGGTAAATGCTTGTTTGTGTTGTTCGCTTAATTCTGTTTTTACGGTTTGTGAAAATGGCACATCTTGCCATTGAATTTGAGCTAATTCAGACGAGTTAATATGAATAGGTTTAACTGCCGAACTGTTTGCCATACTCGGAGACACCACAAAAAGGTGGGCGAATAATATTGCTGTCGAAAGAAGCGTTTTTTTCATATTAACCTCTAAAAATTATAAAATAGGATAAAGTGCTGAAATAGTGGGTAGGTTCAGCCCTACCCACATAAACGTTTGATGATTACCACCAAGCTTCAAATTGAACACCGGTGATAAACTCGCCGTCTTTGGCTTTATAGCCGGCATTGGTACGAGCTTCTGTATTGAATTTGTCATTCCAACGTGCATAAGTACCAAACACACGGATTGCAGGGCGAGCCCAAATGCTGTTACCTGCTTGCCATTGTTGTGCAATGGTGTATTTCACTAAGTCGTTTTTCTTATCTGTGGCTTGATCTTTAATACGGTCATAACCGACTTCCAATAATGTACTCATTGTATCATTCCATTTATACATTGGGCGGATACCAGCAGAGTACCAAGTTTTACCTTGTTTATTATCTAGTTTTGTTTTTTCGTAGATTAAGGCATACATCACTTCAACTTTATCGCTCGCTTGTACAACGCCTTGGTTGATTAAACGAAGCATATTACCTTTATTACTTTCTAAGGAACCCTGTGCGTGACCATTATTCCAAGAGGTCATCGAATCGGTTGCATATTGTGCAGTAAATTTATTAAAACCACCAAAGAAGTTACCTTGGGTATATTCCGCTGTTACCATATAACCGTTTTTGGTTGCTTTATCATTATTAAGTTTTGTACCATCTTTAGTATGAGCATTACCGTAATCAAAACCTAACTCTAATGAGCCGTCTTTCCAAAGCTCAATACCGGCTAAGCGAACATCAAAAATATCATTATAGACCTCTTTTTTCGCATCACGGTTACTTACATACGCTTTTTTCGCATAGTCATAATAATAAGAGAATGCGCCATCTTTTTCTGTATCACGAGTAACCGCTAAAGAGAGTTTTCCAAAGCCTAAATCAACATTCTCAACCCCTGCCCCCGGACCTGAAATATCCCAGTAGTAGAAGTCGTTCATATGAACATCATGGCGTTGATAGAAACGTTTACCTGCCCATAAGGTTGCACCCGGTAAGCTATCTGCAAAGTTTTTGAACTGTACGTTTAATTCACGTAATGCCGGGCTGGTTTCTGTCCAGTCGTTGTTGTGAAGCGTACCGCCATAAGCAAGGTTAGTATCAAAATAGATGGATTTTTCACCACTTTTGAATAATTCCTGACCTAATTTCAATTCTGCATAGGTATCAGATTCGTTACCCAAACGGTATTTTGAACCACCGCCATTAACAGTAAATGCAGATTGTTCACCACCACCGGATGTCCAACCTATACCTGAACGAGCATAACCGTGAAAATCGACCGCTGATGCACTGGCTGCGAACATTGCACCACTAATTGCAACTGCTAAGACTGTTTTTTTCATAATAGAACCTCTCTTAAGATTTGATTTTACTTAGGTTAAGTATTAATTGATTAGAAGATGAGAAAACATCCCCTAAAGTCAGTAATAAACTGAAATTGTTATACCCCTTTTTCAACAAACAAACGTTTGCAAGCTGTACCGTCTTCCTTAAATAAATGGCAACGTTCCGGCAATATACCGATATTCATATCATCGCCTTCATTAACTAATACCACATCGTTTTGACGATAAATTAAGGTTGGTTGTTTGATTTCAGGGATTTCAAGGTGGATTTGTGTTTCATTTCCGAGCAATTCCACAACTTGCACAATACCGTGTAAGGTCACTTGGGTTTGATCCGAAGGAACTAAATGTTCCGGGCGGATACCTAAAGATAAGTTATCTCCCACATTCACCCCTTCGCCGGAAACCGGAATCCAAAAATTATGATGATTCGCATCAGGTAACTCAATTTTTACCCGTTCCGGCTCTACCGCAATCACTTTTACCGGTAAAAAATTCATTTTAGGCGAGCCGATAAACCCTGCTACAAAGCGGTTTGCCGGGTAATGATAAAGTTCTAACGGTTTACCTACTTGAGCAATACCGCCGGCATTTAATACCACGATTTTGTCCGCTAATGTCATTGCTTCAACTTGATCGTGGGTAACATAAATCATTGTGCGGTTTAATTTTTTATGTAATTTGGAAATTTCTACCCGCATTTGTACACGCAATGCGGCATCAAGGTTGGAAAGTGGTTCATCGAGTAAAAACACTTCCGGCTGGGAAACCAGTGTTCTACCAATAGCCACCCGTTGGCGTTGCCCCCCGGAAAGTGCTTTAGGTTTTCGGTCTAATAAATGGGCAAGCTGTAAGATTTCGGCAACTTGGTTAACTCGTTGCTCCCGCTCTGCTTTACTTACACCTGCCAGCTTTAAGCCAAAAGACATATTTTCGGCAACGTCTAAATGTGGATAAAGTGCATAAGATTGGAATACCATCCCAATTCCACGTTTAGAGGGTTCGACATCATTCATTAATTTATCACCGATATAAAGCTCACCTGTCGTAATATCTTCAAGCCCTGCTATCATTCGCAATAGTGTGGATTTACCACAACCTGATGGCCCAACGAATACAACGAATTCCCCTTCGTTAATTTCTAAATTAATATCCTTAGAAATATGAACATCACCATACGATTTTCCCACGTTACGCAATGATACATTCGCCATAATTAAACCTCTTTATTTTGCTTTTGCTTGTGGTTTGAATTTAGGCTGAATAGTCGCCTTTTTATCTAATGAAGACATCATCCCAGAGTACTTTTTTTTAGGGTTAGAACTCTAATTACCTAAAAAAACCTAATTCAGGGAAATTTAATAAATTTTGTGATCGAGCTCTCATTTTTAACGCTTATTTTTGTGAAGCTGATCACAAAATGATAAAAAATGTTACTTAGATCATACTTTTAGCTTGGGGGGCGTAGAGCAAAGGGTGATCTCAAATAGATTGTATAGCCCATAATTTGCCATAATTTAATAAATGGGTTGTTTCATATCCGTTTCTTTTATTTAACTTCAAGGAGTTTTTTATGAAAAACAAATGTGTCAAATTCACCTTAGCTACTCTTGCTACCTTAGTTCTTTCAGGAACAGTAATGGCAAAAATGACGGAAGGTAAACTCGTTATCTGGATTAACGGTGATAAAGGGTACAATGGGCTTGCCGAAGTCGGTAAGAAATTTGAAAAAGATACCGGTGTTCAAGTTTTAGTTGAACACCCGGATAGACTTGAAGAAAAATTTGCACAGGTTGCCTCAACTGGTGACGGTCCGGATATTATGTTCTGGGCTCACGACCGCTTTGGTGGTTATGCACAATCCGGTTTATTGGCTGAAGTGAATGTAAGCAAAGAATTTAAAGATAAATTTGTCGATTTTGCTTGGGATGCTGAAACTTACAACGGCAAAATTATCGGTTATCCGGTTGCGATTGAAGCGATTTCATTAATTTATAATAAAGATTTAGTGAAAGAAGCACCAAAATCTTGGGAAGAAATTATTGAGTTAGATAAAAAACTCAAAAAAGAGGGCAAAAATGCCATTATGTGGAACTTATCCGAGCCCTATTTCACGTGGCCGATTGCGGCTTCAAACGGAGCTTATGCATTCAAATTTGATAACGGCAAATACGATCCAAAAGATATTGGTGTGAACAATGAAGGGGCAGTAAAAGCACTACAATTTGTAGTCGATATGGTGAAAAATAAACATATTAGTGCGGATATGGACTATGCCGTTGCCGAAGCCTCCTTTAATAAAGGACAAAGTGCCTTAACCATCAATGGTCCTTGGTCTTGGGGCAATATTGATAAAAGCGGTATTAAATATGGTGTAACTTTACTCCCAACATTAAACGGTCAAGCTTCTAAACCATTCGTAGGGGTGTTAAGTGCCGGTGTAAACAGCTCAAGCCCAAATAAAGATTTAGCCAAAGAATTCTTAGAGAATTATTTACTCACCGACGACGGTTTAGATGCAGTCAATAAAGATAAACCTTTAGGTGCGGTGGCGTTAAAATCTTACCAAGAGAAATTAGCGGCTGATCCTCGTATTGCTGCAACGATGGCAAATGCGAAGAACGGTGAAATTATGCCAAATATTCCGCAAATGTCTTCTTTCTGGTATGCCGAAAAATCTGCTATCAATAATGCAGTGACCGGTCGTCAATCGGTGAAAGAAGCATTAGATGATGCACATTCACGCATTCAAAAACAACAATAATTCTTCATCATTCTGAGTGGGTTATTATGACCCACTCTATTTTTAGATTCACCCTAAATACAATAAAAGTACAGTAAAAGTACCGTAACAAAATGCAGTAAAAATTCGAGGTGCTGTTATGCTAACTCAAACTCAATCCAAATCCACTCATTGGCTCAAATATCTCTTAGCCGGATTAGTCTTGCTCCTTGACTTCTATCTTGTTGTCTTAATGTACTCACAAGGTGAATATCTTTTTGCTATTTTAACGCTGATTATTCTAACTTCCGGTGTCTATATTTTTACCAATAAAAATACCTATGCTTGGCGGTATGTTTACCCTGGCATTACCGGAATGGCAATTTTTATTTTGTTTCCGCTGGTTGCGACTATTGCAATTGCGTTTACCAACTATAGTGGTTCTAATCAATTATCCTTTGAACGAGCGGTATCCGTCTTAACTGAACAACGCTATTTTGCCGGAGATAAATATCAATTCACCCTTTATCCGCAAGCAGATAATAAATATCAAATTGCATTAACCAATCCGGCGACAGAGCAAACTTTTGTGTCAGAGCCGATTTCATTGGCTACCGGAACGAATGTGGTTGTGACCGAGCAAAACAGACCAACCGGCGAAGTTGCTCCTCTTAAAGTGATTACACAAAATCGGGCTGCACTTAAATCAATGAAAGTGGTTTTACCGAATAACAATGAACTGACAATGAGCTCATTACGTCAATTCTCCGAGCAAAAACCACGCTATCAATTTGATGAAGAAAATAAAATATTACTCAATAATGAGACTGGCAAACGTTATCAAGCAAATGACGAAACTGGTTTCTTCCAAGCGATTGATGAAAACGGTCATTGGCAAAGCGGAACACTTGAACCGGGTTATACTGTCACATCAGGCTTTAATAACTTCATTAAAATTTTTACCGATGAAGGTATTCAAAAACCTTTTGTCCAAATATTTATTTGGACGGTGATCTTCTCTTTATTAACCGTTGTCTTTACCGTTATTCTCGGTATGGTTCTTGCCTGTTTGGTACAATGGGAGGCATTAAAAGGTAAAGCAGTCTATCGTGTCTTATTGATTTTACCTTATGCCGTACCATCTTTTATTTCAATTCTGATCTTTAAAGGACTATTTAACCAAAGTTTTGGTGAGATCAATATGATTTTAAACCAACTATTCGGGATTAGTCCTGAATGGTTTAACGATCCGCTCCTTGCCAAAGTGATGATCTTAATTGTCAATACGTGGTTAGGTTATCCTTATATGATGATTTTATGTATGGGGTTACTCAAAGCTATTCCGGCTGATTTATATGAAGCTTCTGCAATGGACGGTGCTTCCACTTGGCAAAACTTCAGTAAAATCACTTTCCCATTACTGTTAAAACCACTTACTCCGTTAATGATTGCTTCGTTTGCATTTAACTTTAACAACTTTGTGTTAATTCAACTATTAACAAACGGTCGCCCGGATATGATTGGCACAACCACCCCAGCCGGTTATACCGATTTATTAGTCAGCTACACCTATCGCATTGCCTTTGAAGGAAGTGGTACGCAAGATTTCGGCTTAGCAGCCGCCATCGCAACCATTATTTTCTTATTAGTCGGTGGCTTGGCACTCTTAAATATCAAAGCAACCAAAATGGAATTATAAAAGCGGGAGGGATTTAACAATCCCGACCCCAAACTAACTTTAGGAGTTATATATGGCAATTGTTCAATCTAAATCTGTGCGTTATCGGGTATGGGCAACCCATTTCATCTTAATTTGTTTTCTTGCCTTAATTATTTTCCCTCTATTAATGGTGATTGGCATTTCATTACGACCGGGAAATCTGGCTATCGGTGATATTATTCCAAGCCAAATTTCGTGGGAACATTGGCAAGCCGCTCTTGGTTTTGATGTTACACACGCCGATGGCACAGTCACACCGCCTCCATTCCCGGTGCTACGCTGGTTATGGAACTCCATCAAAGTGGCAACAATTACCTCCATCGGCATTGTAACCTTATCTACTACCTGTGCTTATGCGTTTGCCCGAATGAAATTTAAAGGCAAAAAAACCATTCTACAAGGTATGCTGATTTTCCAAATGTTCCCGGCAGTACTTTCCTTAGTTGCCTTATATGCGTTGTTTGATCGTCTTGGGCAGTATGTACCGTTTCTTGGTTTAAACACACACGGTGGTGTTATTTTTGCCTACTTAGGCGGAATTGCCTTACACGTTTGGACAATCAAAGGCTACTTTGAAACGATTGATGGTTCATTGGAAGAAGCCGCTTCCCTTGATGGAGCAACCCCGTGGCAAGCATTCCGATTAATCTTATTACCGCTTTCAGTGCCGATTTTGGCGGTAGTTTTTATTCTTTCATTTATTGCCGCCATTACCGAAGTACCGGTTGCCTCACTCCTATTGCGTGATGTAAACAGCTACACCTTAGCCGTTGGTATGCAACAATACCTCTATCCGCAAAACTACTTATGGGGTGACTTCGCAGCAGCGGCGGTCTTATCCGCAATTCCGATTACACTGGTCTTCTTATTGGCACAACGCTGGTTAATCGGTGGTTTAACTGCCGGCGGCGTGAAAGGCTAGTTTGCAAAAAATTCTCTAAAAACGACCGCTTGTCGAGCTGATACTGCGGTCGTCAATCTTTATTAGGGGTGTCTATGAAAAATGCGTTACCTTATCTCTGCTTATTCTATACCTCAAGCCTTTTTGCCCAATCTTGGCAACATTCCCATTTTTCTGATTTTAACGATAATCTCGAAAAACGGTTGTATCAATCTCAAGTTCAATTGGAAAAAGGGAGCTATCCGCTTAAGTTTGAATTCGGCGGACACTGTTATCAACCTCAACAAGCAATCAAATTAAATCAATCGGTTACGTTAGTCCCTTGTATAAATGAAGCTCCACAACTGCGGCTGTTTCGTCAAGGCAACTATCTGGCACAAATTGATCTGCGAAGCGGCACGCCAACGCTCACAATCAGCGTAGAACAGCAGCCACAGCACAATGAAGCGATGCTTCAAAGTTGCCCGAATTGGGATAAAAAACCGATTGAAATTGATGTTTCCTCCACTTTTGCTGATGGAGAATCGGTTAGCGATTTTTATTCAGGCAACACCACCATTGTTAGAAACGGCAAAGTTACCTTTATGCCAAATAAAAACGCAAGCGGTCTGATTTTGCTGGAAAAAAGCAATACCGAAAATACAGCAACGTTTGATTGGAAAAATGCCACCGTCTATTTTGTGCTGACCGACCGCTTTTATAACGGCGATCCGACCAATGACCACAGCTACCACCGCCAAAAAGACGGAATGCAAGAAATCGGCACCTTTCACGGCGGCGACTTAAAAGGATTAACCGAAAAGCTCGATTATCTACAACAACTTGGGGTAAATGTATTATGGATTAGCTCGCCGTTAGAACAAATGCACGGCTGGGTTGGCGGCGGTGATAAGGGGGATTTTCCGCATTATGGCTATCACGGTTATTATCATTTGGATTGGACGAAATTAGATGCCAATATGGGTACTGAAGACGATTTAAGTCGCTTTGTTCAACAAGCCCACCAGCGTGGTATTCGGGTGCTATTTGATGTGGTGATGAACCATACTGGCTATGCGACGCTTGCCGATATGCAGGAGTTTAACTTTGGCGGATTTTACTTAACACCGGACGAAATCAGTCACACATTAGGCGAAAAATGGACACACTGGAAGCCGAAATCAGGACAAAATTGGCACAGCTTTAACGATTTTATTCGCTTTAACGATAATCAGGCTTGGCAAAATTGGTGGGGAAAAGAATGGGTTCGAGCTGATATTGCCGATTACGACAGCCCTAAATTTGATGATTTAAAAATGTCGCTCGCTGCCCTTCCGGATCTAAAAACCGAGAGCGAACAAGCGGTCAAATTACCTGAATTTTTTGCAAACAAAAATACCAATGCCAAAACATTACCAAACGCCAAAGTGCGTGATTATTTAATTGGTTGGTTATCCGATTGGGTACGAAAATATGGTATTGACGGCTTTCGGGTGGATACCGCCAAACACGTTGAAAAATCCACGTGGCTGGCATTAAAACAATCAGCACAACAAGCCTTAAGCGAATGGCAACAAGTCAATCCGAATGCCGGTTTTAATGATAACTTTTGGATGACTGGAGAGGCGTGGGAACACGGCGTGTTCAAGAGTGACTATTATCAAAACGGTTTTGACGCAATGATCAATTTCGATTTTCAAGATCAGGCTAAACAAGGGTTAAATTGCTTTGCCCATATTGAGCCCGTTTACGCTGAAATGAGCCGTAAATTAAGTGACTTCAATGTGTTGAGCTATTTATCTTCACACGATACCCGATTATTTTTCCATTCAGATAGTGAACAGAATATCGAAAAACACAAAACCGCCGCAAATTTGCTGCTGCTTTCACCCGGTGCGGTGCAAATCTATTATGGTGATGAAAGTGGGCGGACATTTGGTGCGACCGGTTCAGACCCGCTACAAGGCACACGTTCGGATATGAATTGGCAAGAGTTGCAGCAAGATCCTCAGAAACAGGCATTGCATCAACATTGGCAAAAACTGACACAATTCCGCCAACGCCATCCGGCTATTGGTGCAGGTGTTCACCAACTCATTAAAAATGATGGCTACTTTGCGTTTAACCGTGTGTTGAATGAAGATAAAGTGATGGTAGTTTGGGTTGGAAATTAAATAGGCTTTGGCTTCAAGTTTTCTCTTTTCTTTTTCCTTCTAGGGAAAACTTGAAGCCGGTTCGGGGTAACAAGTTGCAAAAAATCGGCAAAAATCGACCGCTTGTTCCCCCTGAGCTTGTGATCAATGATAGCCCATCAACATCAGCAGCTCTTTCGTATAGCTGATTGCTTCGTTACGATTGGTCACACCGATTTTCTGATACAGATTTCGGATATGGGTTTTAATTGTGGTTGCTGCCACTTGCAACTCATCTGAAATTTGTTCATTGCTATATCCGGAGTAAATCAAACCCAATACTTGCCATTCCCGCTGAGTGAGCGGACTAATTTTTAAGAGTTCCGGTACTTTCGGATTTTTCAGTAATTGATTTACAAAGTTTTCATCAAAATGGGCAAATTTTTGGCGATAAAATTGATTGATATTGCGTAAAATAAATTGTGCTTTGTGTAATACCAATTCATCTAGCACATTAAGTTGCAATAAATGGCGGATCTGCTGTGCCATCACATCCCCTTCAATCACAAACGCACTGATAAAATTCGTTTGGCGTGTAAGTTTTAGTGCCTGAATTAAATCTTGCTGAGCTAATTCTTTCTCGCCTTGTAAAAAATAGAGCCTATTACGAACAATCAATGCACGATTTAAATCGCTAATCAGAGAAAATTTTTCAGCCGTTTCAATTAAATTATCTAAAATGGCTTTTGCTTTATCATATTCTTTTAGTAAAATTCTGGCTCTCGCAATGTTACGCCATTGAATTTGAGTAAAGTGATTTTTATCAGAAATTGGCGATGGATTTTGAATTAACCAATGATGAGCAGCAGAAATATCATTGGTCATTTGCCAATAAAACATCCGCACCTGATCGGCGTTGGCAATCCAATCGTGGTGGTAAGAGTGAGAATGCTCTAATTGTTCAACCTCACCTAATAATCGGGCGGTGTTATCTAGATTGCCACGAGCTAATGAAATCTTTGTGAGTAAGGTTAAACATTGTAGCTTGTCTTCAAATTTAGATAGGGCATTCATTCCGGCAACTGCCATTGATTCGGCTTTATCTAAGTTATACCATTCCCATAGAATTTTACCTTTAGAACGTAGCAAAAATTCATACATCGGCACTTTTTGTAGGTGATTTTCTTTCACAAAATCACTGGCTTTATCTAACATTTCATAGGCCGCTTGTAAAAAGCCTTGTGCTAGTAAAATCTCAGATTGTTGAAGCTGTGACCACAAAATATTATGGTAAGTATGGTGCTGGCGTGCCATTCGTTCCGCTTTTTGTAACATTGACAATGCTTCTGCTAGGTTACCGTGACAATGATATGCCTCACCAATAATAGAGGTTGCAACAATATGGGCATAATAGGCATTTTCGGAAAGATCGTTTAACGCTTCAGACGCTAATTGAAGTGCAGTATTTTCATCACCAGAATTGATAGCAACTTGTGCCCGTAGCACATTAAATTCTGCATTGGCGGTTTTGCTCAATTCAATCTTATTTTCAGTTAATGCACGAGAAAAATCCGCTAAAATACCACCTACTTCAATATGGCGGTGCTGGCTTTGTACCAACCAGGCTTTGAGTAACACCAAATTAGTATGTTCAGTTAAATGGACGTAATCTAGGCAATTTAAGCTCTCTTCCAATAATTTGAGTTCGCCCTGATGAAATACCGTCCAAGCGTGTTTGCTCAAAATATTGAGTAATAATTCGGTATCCGATAATTGCATTGCGTGATGTAAGGCTTCTGTAACATAGCCTAATTGTAACCACGCATTCGCTGCCTTTTGGTGCAGTTGCGGTAATTCAGCATACAACTCATTTTGGCAACATAAATTTAAAAAGGACGCAAAAAGCGGATGGAATTTCCACCAGCTATCATCACTACTCTGCCACTTACTGTTTGCCATTTGTTGTAAAAACAAACCTTGCTTTTCGAGAGACTCTAATTTGGTGCGGCTGTTTTGCTCCCCTGTAACAGCCTGCACTAAAGACTCATTCATTGAATGCAAAACCGAACAACGCAAAATAAACAAACGAGTCTCTTCATCGACTTTATTAAGCACTTCATCGGCTAAATATTCGTTAATATGAAAATGGTTTGATTTGGCTAAACGTTTGGCAATATCTTGCAGTGGTACTTGTAGCGTGTGTGATTTATTTTTTGCAAAAAGGCTAATTAGCTGAAGGGCTGTAGGCCAGCCTTCAACTTCGTTACACAGTGAAATAATATCTTGCTGATTTAGCTCTGTACCTAATCTTGCTTGAAAAAAAGCAGCACTTTCTTGGTGATCAAACATTAGCTGGTTAATATCAATTTCCAATAATTGTTCTTGCACTCTTAAACTGGCAATACTTAACGGGGGAATTGATCGAGAAATCAAGATAAGCGTCATATTAGACGGTTGATGTTTAATCCAATATTTTAATGCTTCGTGAATTTCATCATTTTCAATAATATGATAATCATCAATAGCAAGATAAAAATGCTCTGAAAATGCCGCGGCTTTAATCAATAATTGATTAAATAAAGCTAATAAATTAGCTTTACGATTTTCCTCTAACAGTACGTCTATTTCTTCATTGATTGCTGAATGCAATGCCGCACTAAAATAAGCGGCAAAACGATCTGAATTATTATCGCCTTCATCTAACGCATACCAGCCGATATTCTTTTTATTTTCAATCCATTGGGAAACCAGAGTGGTTTTGCCATAACCTGCCGGTGCATTTATCAATACGACCGGATAACTGCAAGATTTGTCTAATTCTTGAATTAAACGTTTTCGGGGAATGCTGTTTTGTAATCGAAAAGAGCAAACAAGTTTTGATGGTATTAACATAATAAATTCAATTTTCTCTCATAACAAAATAGGGATGATATATCCACCATTTGTGTTCTCACTACTTCCTTATAATCATACCATACAAGATGATTATTGGGATGATTTGATTTTATTTGGATTTTACATAATAGCGACATTCATCTTTAACTGGGGGTTTCCTATGACATTTAATTCTATTGTAGAAAAATACTGTCGCTACTTTGATGTGACAGTTCCAAAACACTTTACCTTACAGCAGTGGTATCAAGTTGTTGCTGAAGGTTCCCTTGAGCTAATTTATAGCCAGCCTGCAACCAAACCGACAGAATCACGCCACGTGAACTACCTCTCAATGGAGTTCTTAATTGGTCGATTAACCGGCAATAATTTAATGAATTTAGGTTATTACGAACAAATTCGTGACTATCTTAAACAATATCAAGTTGAATTAGTAGATGTTTTAGAACAAGAGCGTGATCCGGCATTGGGTAATGGTGGATTAGGTCGTCTTGCTGCCTGCTTTTTAGATTCGATGGCAACTGTCGGACAAAATGCAACCGGCTATGGGCTTCATTATCAATATGGTCTGTTTAAACAAAGCTTCAAAGAGGGAATGCAGAAAGAAGCAGCGGATACTTGGGCTCGTGACAGCTACCCGTGGCATCGTTTTAATCCGTCTAAAACCCGCCATATCGGGTTTGGTGGAAAAATCAAACATATCCAAGCCGATCAATATGAATGGCAGCCTAAATTGACCATTCAAGGTAAAGCCTTTGACTTGCCGATTGTCGGTTATAAAAATAACATCATTCAACCATTACGTTTATGGCAAGCAGATAGCGACCAATCTTTTGATTTTGATGCCTTTAATGAGGGTAAATTTTTAAGTGCCGATAAAACGATTGTCAATGCAGCCGCACTAACTCAAGTGCTGTATCCAAACGACAACCATCAAGCCGGACAAAAATTACGCTTAATGCAGCAATACTTCCATTGTGCCTGCTCGGTTGCCGATATTTTAGATCGTCACATTAGCGAAGGTTATTCGCTAGAAGATTTAGCAAAACGCCAAGTTATTCAACTCAATGATACCCATCCAACGCTCGCTATACCTGAATTGATGCGTGTACTATTAGATGAACACCAATTCACTTGGGAGCAGGCTTGGGATATTTGCAGCAATACCTTTGCTTACACTAACCATACCTTATTACCTGAAGCACTTGAACAATGGGATCAACGCCTATTTAAGCAGCTATTACCTCGCCATTATCAAATTGTGGAAAAAATTAACGATATTTTCCACGAAAAAGTACGGGCAGAATTTGGCGATGATGCCAAAATTTGGGAAAAATTAGCCGTGCTATTTGACTATCGAGTACGTATGGCGAACCTTTGCGTTGTTACCTGTTTCCGTGTAAACGGCGTTGCGGAAATTCACTCCGATCTCTTAGTGACCGATCTATTCCCGGAATACCACAAATTATTCCCAACAAAATTCTGCAATGTTACTAACGGCATCACACCTCGCCGCTGGATTCAACAAGCTAATCCACAATTAAGTGATTTATTGGATCGTACCTTAAAACAAGATTGGACACATAATCTGGAATTATTAAAAGGCGTTGAACAATATGCGGATGACACCAGTTTCCGTGAAGAATATCAACGCATTAAACGCAATAACAAAGTGGTTTTAGCCAATGAAATCCATAAAACATTAGGGTTAAATGTCAATCCTAATGCGATTTTTGATGTGCAAATTAAGCGTTTCCACGAATATAAACGCCAACATTTGAATTTGTTAAACATTATTGCGACCTATCAATCGCTAAAAGCTAACCCAAACCAAGACTACACACCACGTCTATTCCTATTTTCGGGCAAAGCGGCTCCGGGGTATTATTTAGCAAAAAATATTATTCACGCCATTAATAATGTGGCAGATATTATTAATAACGACAAGCAGGTAAATGATCGACTACAAGTAGCATTCTTACCGGATTATCGAGTCAGTCTTGCAGAAAAAATTATTCCGGCAGCTGATGTATCAGAACAGATCTCAATGGCAGGTAAAGAAGCCTCAGGCACCGGTAATATGAAATTGGCACTCAACGGGGCATTAACCTTAGGTACGCTAGATGGTGCTAATGTGGAAATTGCCGAGATGGTCGGTGAGGAGAATATCTTTATCTTCGGACACACCGTAGAAAGTGTGAGGGAATTGTTAGCAAAAGGTTACCAACCAAAAGCCTATTACAATCAAGATCCGATTTTAAAAAATGCGGTTGATTTCTTAGCCACAGGAAAAGCCTCTAACGGAGATAAAGAGACATTCAAGCTGATGTTAAACAGCCTCCTGGAGCGTGATCCATTCTTAGTCTTTGCCGATTTTGATAGCTATCGCCAAGCACAAGAGAAAATTGGTGTAGCCTATTTAGATCAAGAAGCTTGGCTGCGTAGTGCAATTTTAAATACCGCTCGTTTGGGTGCATTTAGCTCAGACCGCTCAATTAAAGATTATCAACAACGCATCTGGTTGAATAGATAATAAATTCGGGCGACTTCTCTCAACAGGAAGTCGCCTATTTCCTGCTGTATTTCATATGTATTTATATATGGAGAGAAATGATGAAAATAACTGCCAAACAATATCATCGGGCCGGTATTATGCCCTATTTTTTCGATGAACGTGGTGTAAAAAAAACTGCATCCGAAAAAATAAAATACACATTATTCAATGCTTTTAACGGCAATATTCAAGCGAAAGAAACACCTATTCCTGCAGTCAAAATTTTTTACCGACACCAACCCTGTTTTTTATCTTTTCATTTAGCGGATAAAAAACATCCGCTAACCGGTACTTGGCAGCTACAACTAGAAAATTCAAACCAAGTTATTTCCGGCAAAATTAAAGCAAGGGGAATTACATTACCTCAAGATTTACCTTTAGGTTATCACCAATTACAACTAAAAACGGTAGATAAAACCTTTAATTGCACCATTATTATCGCTCCGGAGCGTTGCTACCAACCCCAAGCCGTGCTTGAACAAAAAAAATTATGGGGAACATTTCTACAACTCTATACCTTAAAATCAGCCCACAACTGGGGGATTGGCGATTTTGGCGATTTAAAAAACTTCATTCAACAGATTGCCCCTTACCAAGCAGATTTTATCGGTTTGAACCCGATTCACTCGCTTTTTCCGGCAAATCCGAATTCTGCCAGCCCATACAGCCCGTCCTCTCGCCGATGGCTGAATATTGCTTACATTGATATCAATCAGCTAGCAGAATTTCAACAAAGTGATGAAGCACAAACTTGGTTTCATTCTACTGAAATCCAACAACAATTATTGGAATTACGCACTCAAGATTGGTTAAATTACGAGAAAATCATTCCGTTGAAATTAAAAGGGCTACGCTTTGCTTTTGCAAAATTTCAGCAAAATATAACCGCTTGTGCTGACTCTGCCTTTACCGAATTTGTACAAAAAGGCGGTGAAAGCCTACAAGTTCAAGCCACATTTGATGCCCTTCATCAGCATTTATCCGCACAATTTGCCAACCAATGGGGCTGGGATTTCTGGGAAAAAGCCTACCAAGACTACCATTCCGCAGCCGTGCAGCAATTTAGAGAAACGCATAAAACAGAGGTAGAATTTTACCTTTGGTTGCAATTTGTTGCCGATCAACAGTTAGCCGAATGTGATGCAATTTGCCGTCAGCAAAATATGCGTATCGGTATGTATCGTGATCTCGCCGTTGGCGTCAGCCCCAACGGAGCAGAAACGTGGAATGACAAGCATCTCTATTGCTTAAATGCTTCTGTCGGAGCTCCGCCTGATGTATTAGGTCCGCAAGGACAAAACTGGGGCTTAACCCCAATGAACCCACACGTATTAAAACAACAAGCCTACCGCCCGTTTATTGAGCTGGTCAGAGCCAATATGAGCCACTGCGGTGCATTACGCCTTGATCATATTATGTCTTTATTACGATTATGGTGGATTCCAAAAGGCGACAGTGCGGTTAACGGTGCTTATATCCGTTATCCGGTTGATGATTTAATTGCCATTTTGGCACTGGAAAGCCAACGCCATCAATGCCTGATTATCGGTGAAGATTTAGGTACTGTGCCAAAAGAAATTGTGGGCAAGCTCAAAAACGCAGGGATTTTATCTTATAAAATTTTCTATTTTGAATTTGATGAACAAGGGAAAAGCCGAGACTTACAGCATTACCCTTACCAAGCAATGACGACATTAAGCACCCACGATTTACCGACTATCAACGGTTATTGGCGAGGCTATGATTTTGAGTTAGGCGAAAAATTCGGTGTCTATCCTAATGCGGATATTTTAGCAATCCTTAAGCAAGACCGAGTTAATGCCAAAGCCAAAATCTTACAACGCTTACAAGAACATAACGTAGAGATCGCTCCTGAAATTAGCGAGCAACTTAATTCACCGGTGAATACCGCATTTATTCACCGTTTACAAACCTATGTCGCAAATGTAAGCAGTGGATTATTTGGCTTCCAACCCGAAGACTGGTTAGGTATGACTGAGCCGGTTAACATTCCGGGAACCAGTACGCAATATGCAAACTGGCGGCGGCGTTTAAACACGAGCATTGAGGAAATTTTTGTAAATAAAGATATTCAAGCCTTATTACAAGAAGTTAATTTAATCCGTAAATGCAATAAAAGTTGGGGCTGTCCTAGATAACTAACCTAAACCCCCTTTAACCAATTGTTTTAAAAGGAATATTTGAGATTTTAAGTCACTGTGATTAAAACGCCATTCGCATTCTTTCAAATATAGCTCAAAATGG
>NZ_JBGTYY010000035.1:0-18798 GCF_041807705.1 Mannheimia kashgarensis | reverse complement strand
GTTCTAGCGGTCACTTCAGCAACAAAAAATTCAAGAAGCTTTTTCTGCAAAGATTTCTTTAATTTACAATGGGTTATCTTCATTTTTGTAGTATAGCAGTGATGCTAATCTACTACAGCCCCAAAAATATTTATAACAAGAAAAATCTTTTTCTGCTAAACCAAGTATATTTTGAGTATACCCAAAATATTTAACTATTTTATATAAATCTACAATTAAAGAAACATTTCAAAATCAAACTCAGATTTTTATAAGATAAAACACATCTATTTAACTGTTAATTTACATTTAAAAACCAAATCCAAACATAAAAACAGAATAAAAACCCAATAAAAACCACAAAAAAAGAATAAAAACCTACCCCTAACCCCATAAATGAAATATCCTGCTATTTAATGCTTTTCTAAAACCCAATTGTAAAATTAGGTAAATGTTTGTAAAAACAGTAACATAACCACTTAAAAAGCAAACACCTCAATAAGTTGGATAATTACCCAATTTATTGAGGTGTTTTATACTGGCTATAGCCTCTATGACTTACTCTTTGTCGTTTTTTATCTTCGCAAAAATCATTGCTAAGATAGGACCTGAAATATTGTGCCAGAAGCTAAATACTGCACTTGGTACGGCAATTACAGGGTTCGCTTTAAAGTGTAATGCGGCAAGAGCTGCCCCCAAGCCCGAGTTCTGCATACCCACTTCAATTGCCACCGCTTTGCTGTCTGCAATAGGTAGTTTGAATAAACGGCTCGCTAAATAGCCGATTAAATAACCTAGACCGTTATGTAACGCCACAACTGCAAAAATTAATAAACCAGACTCAATAATACGATCACGGCTAACTGATACCACAGCCGTTACAATTAACACGATCGCAATAACTGAAATTAACGGCATTGTTTGGCTGAATTGTTCTACTTTTTGCTTGAAGATAGTACGAATAACAACGCCAACAAAAATAGGCAATAGCACCATTTGTAATACCGAGATAAACATCGCTGTTGCATTAATTTCTAACCATTGGCTCGCAAATAAGTAGAAAATCGCAGGAGTTAAAACAGGTGCTAATAACGTAGAAATAGTTGTACAAGCCACCGATAAAGCCGTGTTACCACGAGCTAAATAGGTCATTACATTTGATGATGTACCACCCGGGCAGCAGCCTACTAAAATCACACCAATGGCTAAATCTGGCGGTAAGTTAAATGCTTTTGCTAATCCGTAAGCAATGCTCGGCATTACCACGAATTGAGCGATAACACCAATAATCACTGATTTTGGATTTTTCGTTACTTCCGCAAAATCTTTAAATGTTAAGGTTAAACCCATTCCAAGCATGACAATCCCTAATAGGTAAGGAATCCAAGGAACGAATTGTTTAAAGGTTTCAGGATATTGTGCTGCGATTAAAGCAAAAACCACCACCCAAATAGCGAAAGTTTTGCTTACAAATTGCGTAAATTTTAATAATGTTTGCATATTGCCTCTATATTGTTATAAAAAGGTTAATAGCCTACCTGAGTTTCAAATAAAAGTGAATAGCATTCATAAAACTATAGTAATGAAAGCCTCTTTTTAGGTATAATCGTTTTGCTTATCAACAAAAAAATTAAGGATATCTTTATGAAACACTTAAAACTTTCAGCAATGAGCCTAACCGCTTTATTTATTTTAACTGCTTGTTCTCACACACATAAAAATAGTGATGAACATCATCAAATGGTATTACAAGAGCAAGCAACTTTAGGTGTGAACTGGGTGCAACAATCTGGAGAATACCAAGCGTTAGCACACCAAGCGTTTAACACGGCAAAAGTGGCTTTTGATCAGGCAAAAGTGAAAAAAGGCAAGAAAAAAGCCGTTGTGGTTGATTTAGATGAAACAATGGTAGATAACAGCCCTTACGCTGGCTGGCAAGTGAAAAATCATAAAGCCTTTGATGGTGAGAGCTGGACTCGTTGGGTAAATGCACGCCAAACAGGAGCCATTGCAGGGGCTGTTGAGTTTAACAACTATGTAAACAGCAACAAAGGCACAGTATTTTATGTTTCAAACCGTAAAGATGACGGCGAAAAAGCAGGCACTATCGATGATATGAACAAACTCGGCTTTACCGGCGTGAGTGAAAAAACCTTATTCTTGAAAAAAGACAAATCAAACAAAACGCCTCGCTTTGAAGAGATCGAAAAACAAGGCTATGAAATCGTGCTTTATGTTGGCGATAATCTAAACGACTTTGGCGATGCAACCTACCGTAAATCAAATGCAGAACGCCGTGCATTTGTGGCTGAAAATAGCAAATTATTCGGCAAAAAATTCATTGTATTACCAAACCCTAACTACGGCGATTGGGAAGGTGGTTTAGATAAAGACTACTACAAAAGCAATGCAGAAAGCCGTATTAAAATCCGCCACGATGCGATCAAAGCGTGGAACGGCAAATAACTCGCTAAATCATTCGTAAAAAACAACTAGAAAACGACCGCTTGTCAATCTTTTAGCCGATTACAAGCGGTCATTTTTCTATAAAATTTTGCAAAAGTTTGTTAGGATACCCAAACTTTCAATTCATACTAAAAGCAATAAGGAACGACCAATGACCGCAATGAAAATTACCCTTTCCCAACAAGCCGCCCCTGAAGTTTGGGGAAAGAATGCCCTGCTTTCTGTTAATGATGGGGGCTTTATCGTTCACAATTATAAAAAGGGTTTAGCTACCATTCAAAAAGCCGCCCGTAAAATTAAAAATCAAGGTATTTTGAATGTGGCATTAGTTGGCGATGGTTGGAATGTAGAAGAATGCTGGGCATTCCATCAAGGTTTTCACTCAGTTAAAAATCAAGGCTTGGTGGAATATCCAGATTTAGGCGAGCAACAAACAGAATTCGATAACCGTGTAAAATGTGCCACTTTCGTGCGAGAGTTAATTAATGAGCCTTCAGACACTTTAACCCCTGAAAAATTAGCCCAACAAGCGGCTGAATTTATTCAAAAAATTGCAAAACCGAATACTGTTTCTTATGAAATTATTCGTGACGAAGCCTTGAAAGAAAAAGGCTATCACGGTATCTGGACGGTAGGTAAAGGCTCAAGCAATCCGCCTGCACTTTTAACGCTTGATTTCAACCCAACCAATGATAAAAACGCTCCCGTGCTTGCTTGCTTAGTGGGTAAAGGCATTACCTTTGACACAGGCGGTTACAGCCTGAAACCAAGTGATGGAATGAGTACAATGCGTACCGATATGGGCGGAGCGGCACTCTTAACAGGTTCACTTATCTTTGCCATTTCTCGTGGTTTAAACAAGCGTGTAAAACTCTATCTCTGCTGTGCAGAAAATATGGTTAGCCACAATGCGTTCAAGTTAGGCGATATTATCACTTACCGCAACGGTGTTACCGTTGAAGTGCTAAATACCGATGCCGAAGGGCGTTTAGTATTAGCTGATGGTTTAATTGATGCTTCAAAACAAAATCCGCAATTTATTATTGATGCAGCAACACTCACAGGTGCGGCAAAAGTAGCAGTAGGCAACGATTACCACTCTGTGCTTTCTATGGACGATAACCTAACCAACGCACTCTTTAACTCTGCGAAAGAGGAAAACGAGCCTTTCTGGCGTTTACCGTTTGAAGATTTCCACAGAGGACAAATTACCTCCTCTTTTGCAGATATTGCAAACACAGGCACAATTCCTGTAGGGGCTGGAGCAAGCACCGCAACCGCATTTTTATCTTACTTTGTGGAAAATTATCAACAAAATTGGTTGCATATTGATGCTTCCGCCACATTCCGTAAAACTGCCAATGATTTATGGGCAGTTGGTGCAACAGGGCTTGGTATCAAAACCATCGCCAATTTATTGCTTTCTAAGTAAATATAAAACTGACAAGCGGTTACTTTTTACTAAAAATTTGCAAAAAATCAGCAAAATTTGACCGCTTGTTATCAAACAAAAAGGAAGAATGTGGCTAAATCCAATTACATTACCCGAGCAGGCTGGCAAGCCCTCGATCAAGAACTTAAGTTTTTGTGGAAAGAAGAACGCCCACAAGTTACCCAAGCGGTTTCTGATGCGGCAGCATTAGGCGATCGCAGTGAAAATGCGGAATATATTTACGGCAAACGCCGTTTGAGAGAAATTGACCGCCGAGTGCGTTTTCTTTCTAAGCGATTAGAAGTACTGCAAATCGTGGACTACCACCCCAAACAAGAAGGCAAAGTCTTTTTCGGGGCTTGGGTTGAACTCGAAAATGAAGAGGGCGAAGTCAAGCAATACCGCATTGTTGGCTGTGATGAGTTTGACCCTGCTAAAAACTGGATTTCGATTGATTCCCCTGTTGCCAGAGCGTTAATCGGCAAACAAGTTGATGACGAAATTCGAGTAGAAACACCCGTTGGCAAAGTGTTGCTTTACATTAATANATTCCCCTGTTGCCAGAGCGTTAATCGGCAAACAAGTTGATGACGAAATTCGAGTAGAAACACCCGTTGGCAAAGTGTTGCTTTACATTAATAAGATTTGGTATGAGCAAGTGAGTTAATACCAGTAGGGGCGAAAAATTTTTCGCCCCTACGCATATCTACCCAAATAACCTATCCATTTCTTCAATTAATGTTTTGCTTGGTTTATCAAAATAAACGCCGTTGTCAGTTTCTCCATTCATTGCTCGTAAAAATAGATACGCCACACCACCAAAATCACGTTCGTAATCGTAATTTTCGCCCAAGCGAGCCGTCAGATAACGGTGTACTGCAAGGGTATAAAGCAAATATTGTAAATCATAACGCTGTCTGCCCATCTCTCGCTGAATGTTTTCTTTCGTATAATTTTGTAGCAGATAACCTAAGAAATTCGATTTATAATCAATAAGATAAAATTTCCCATTCTGTTGCACAATGCAATCCACAAACCCACGCACAAAGCCTTCTAATTGCGGTAATTGCAGCTCGGGCAAGTTTTTCGCTAACGGGCTATGTTGTTTTAGTAACGTATTTAATTGGTGTAAAGCTTTATCATTTTTTAGGCGTAAATAGAATTGCCATTCATTTAATCGCTTCGCTTCATCAATCTCTTTTAAAGAGAAATTAGCTTCCGCCAAAGGGGTCGAAAGGATACGTTCAAACCACAATGATGTTGGCTCAATCCACTCTTCGTTTAACCCTAGTTGCTCACAAACTTTCGCAATACTTTCTCTGTCAATTAGTTCGCTAAATCGGCAATGCTCAAAAAAGCCGTGTAACACCGTCCCCACTTTAATACCGTGTGGGAATTGGAAGGGCGAAAAAGCATCAGTTTCCAACGTATAATCTGGCTCAATAACGTCAATATGCACATCTCTATCTTGGGCTAATTCCATCACTCTATCTGCTCTTCCTTCACTAAAACGCTCGTGCTGTGCATAAAGTGAAGTAAAGCTGGTGATCTGCCCTACTACTCGAATATTGCCATTAAAGGTTTTGGCTTGGTAATGCTCTTCTGTTTTATTATTTTCCCAACGGCTAAATGGTAATTGCTCTTCCACTTCAATCATATCGGCTGAAATCTGTTTTTGAGCAAAATAATCCGCCACGCTTGATTTTTCTTTCGGTAACTCGCCTTCTGCTAATAAATAATGCAACGGACTCCAACCTGAAATCATTTTTGGTAACACTAAATTAAGCTGTGATTCCGCACGGGTTAATGCCACATAAAACAGACGAAGATCTTCCGCATAGGCTTCATTTTGGATTTGCTCTTTTGCCTCTTCTTCGCCTAAATACCAATCCAGCTCGCCTTGTGCATTGCGGTATAAGCCTAAATTTGCTTTCGTATCGCCCTCACTTTTTTCTGCGGCAAACGGCAACCAAACAATAGGATACTGCAAGCCTTTTGAGCCGTGAATCGTTACAATTTTGATCAACTCCTCTTCGCTTTCAAGACGAAGTTGCTGTTCATCATTAAAATCTGGAGAGCTGATTTGCTTTTCATACCAACGCACCAGCTCGGTTTCTGATTCCAATGTTTGCGATGTTTCTTGTAGAATTTCAGTTAAATGCAATAAGTCGGTAATTAGCCTATCAGCGTTCGCTAAACTTTTTAATCGCTCAATAATACCTTGCTCCAAATAGATTTTATGCAGCATCGGCAAAATGCCCTGCTCTTTCCAAATGGAGCTGTATTCCACAAACTGATTAACCTTTAAATCCCACAGCATTTCGTTTTCTTTGTAGCGATAAATCTCTGCTGCACTTAGCCCCCAAAGGGTTGAACCTAAGGCAGAGAATAAGGCTTTATAGTTGTAAGGATTCAGCCCTGCTTGTAAGATCCTGCAAAGCTCTTTCGCAATTTCCGAGCCAAATACAGACGCCGATTCCGCCAAATAAACCGATTTTATATTCCGCTTCGCTAAGGCTTTTTTAATGCGTTTTGCCTGAGAGCCTTTTCTCACCAAAATGGCAATATCTTTTGGCTCAAACGGTTTGAATTCACCATTTTTCTCAATGCCAAATTTTCCCTCACTCATTGCATTAAGCTGTTGATGAATTTGATACGCACAAATTTCTGCCACATCATCGAGCTTGGTTTTCTCGCTGGTGTAGCAAACAAAATGCCCTTGCTCGCTAATCAGCTTGCCTTTGTTGCTATCTGCTTCAACAGGGTGAAAGCCAATATCTTCATAAAGAAATGGCGGTTTTGCCCCATTTGCAAAATTAAACAAATTATTGACCGCTTGTACCACCTCAGGCAACGAGCGCCAGTTTTTGCCAAGCGTAAATTGCTCGCTCGCCTGTTTTGCCGCTCTTAAATAAGTGAAAATATCCGCCCCACGGAATTTATAAATAGATTGTTTTGGATCGCCAATCATAATAAAACCGTTATCGCTCTGCTCCGCCATAAAAATTTGGCTGAAAATTTCATATTGGGTGAGATCGGTATCTTGGAACTCATCAATCATCGCAAACGGATAAATGGAACGAATTTTTTGGGCTAAGGCTTTGCCTGTTTGCGGATTTTTCAACGCTTGGTTCAGCATTGTCAGCAAATCATCAAAACCACGTTGCGGATGCGATTGCTTATAGTTTGCTAACTTATTTTTTAAACCGATTAGGAATTGATAGAGTAAAATAGATTTTAAGCTGTGTTCAAATTGCTCTTTGTAAGCGGTCAAAAATGCCTGATTTTTTACAAGTTGAGGTAAATCCATCGGCTCGCAGCTTTTCTTCGTGCCTGCGGCAATTTTCGGTGATGTGAACAAATAGAACTCATCAGGCAAATAACGGTTTGCCGAATTTGCCCATTGATTCATTGCAATCACACCTGCTTCAAAAGTCGCTGGGCGATACCAACCGCCGTGTAACGTTGTTTTATTTTTAAGATCTTGCCTAATTGCTTCTATTAGCTCTTCACTATGGCTTTTCCAGTAAGATCTTACCTCATCAATGAACCGATTATATTCCGCTAACTGCTCAGAAAAATCTTGATTTAAAAAGGCTTTCGGCTCTGGCAATTCACTAGATAAATAATGTCTTACTGCACTTAACGCACTTTCTGGCGTGATTAATTCAGCCGAAATAATTTCACTTTCTGTTACGCCTTGCGGATAGAATTGCTCTCGCCAGACTTCTTCACTTAATTTTTTAAGTAGATCACTTTGGTTTGGCTGTAAATCCAAGTCAAACCGCACGCCCGATTCAAACGCAAACTGCACCAGCATTTTTTGACAAAAGCCGTGAATGGTAAACACGCTGGCAGAGTCAATTTCCCGTTCGGCAATGCTTAAACGTAACAATGCTTCGTGAATATTCGGAATTAACGGATAAATCTGTGCCAAAAAATCAAGATTGTTTCGATAGGATTTTGTACTTTCCGCCTCCAAACCATCAGCTTGATCTTTTAAAAAGTCGGCACATTGCTGAATATTTTTACGGATACGGTTTTTCAATTCTTCGGTTGCCGCTTTGGTAAAAGTCACCACCAAAATTTGTTCCACCGTTAAAGGATTGCAACCAATGCCGAGCAATAAACGTAAATACAGGTTGGCAATAGTAAAGGTTTTCCCTGTGCCGGCGGAAGCCTCAATTAACACCGATTTATTTAAAGGTAATGTAATAGGATTTAGGTTTTTCATCATTCGTTACTTATGAAAAAGAGTCCAAAGATTTTATCGGCAAAAAAAGCAAATAACCAGACTAGAATAGGGAAGAATTGCCACTTTTTCTATTGCATTTAAATTTATTTTGTGATCAATCTCACAAATCTGAATAAAAGTTTGAATTTTTTGCGTTTTTGTGTACACACTTTCTCTGTCTTTATGAAATTTATATAAAAATCAATAAGTTATGTTTTTAATTTTGAAGTTTCACTCCAAAAGAATTATTAAAAATGTGATCTAGCCCTCATTTTTAAACAAACTAAAATATTATCAAAAAACCATAACCATTTGATTTTAAAAGATTTTTAAAAAGTTCCGTAAAGTTCTGAAAATTTGACGAAGATTTTTTATTTGTGTAAATTTCGCCACAACAAGAAACGCAAAAACTTGTGTTAAGTATTTCTAAACTGTCGGGCAACCGACTTGTTAAAACTCTAACTATAAGGAAAAACATTATGAAAAAAACACTTCTTGCATTAGCAGTAGCGGCAATGGCTGCCGGTGGGGCAAACGCAACCGTTATTTATGAAAAAGACGGTGCTAAAATTGATATGTACGGTCGCCTTGCATTAGAAGTTATTAAAGTTGAAAACAAACGTACCGATGTTGTTGATAGAGGCTCACGTTTGGGCGTACGTGCATTCCAAGAAATCGGTAATGGTTATGATGCATTAGCCTCTGCTGAATTACGTTTTTCTAAAACCGGCTTTGGCGATGATATTCGTGCACACCGTGTGTTCGCAGGTGTTCGCCATAACGATATCGGTACTTTAACTTTTGGTCGTCAATTAGTAGCCGGTGACCACATTCCTAAAGCAAACTATACGAAAGAAATGGGCGGTAACGTATTCTTAGATGCTCACGGTAAAGCATTACACTTTATGTCTGCTAAATTTAACGGCGTTCGCTTCGCAGCAGACTACTATGTAGGTCATTCAGATAAATCCAAAATAGATGAGGGTCAAGGTTTCCAATTCGGTTTATTCTATGACGGTCAGTTAGGCGATGCAAAAGTACGCTTTGGTTCAGGTTACGGTGAATTAACTGCGGCTAAAGCAGGTGCAAGCACTTCAGTATGTAATGGATATGCTAAATTAACTGATAAAGATGGAAATGAACTAAATCCAGTACAAACAGTATGTATCAAAGAAACAGTTACTGTGGGTAAAGAAGAAGAATTCAAACGTAAATTTGCAGGCGTAGGTTTTGATATCAACTACGGTAACTTTACTACAGGTATCGACTGGGCTTATGGTAAATCAAAAGATAAATTCTTTAAATTCCAAACATTTGGTAGCGAAAAATTTGAAAAAATCAACCGCTTTGATGTGGGTGTGAAATATGCGGTAACTCCACAAAATAGCATCTACGGTGGTGTATTATTCGGTACAGGTCAAAATGCTGGTCAAGCTAAAGCGAAAAACTTAGGCTGGAAACTAGGTGTTGATCATAACTTCAACAGATCTACATTCGTATATCTTGAAGGTGGTAAAGGCAGAACCAAACAAGCTGGCGAAACTATCGAGAAAGATAGCCGCATTGCTGCAGGTGTTCGTATCAATTTCTAATCTTAATAAAAAAACACTCACCTTAGTTTTTTAGCCACTCGCAAGAGTGGCTTTTTTGTGTTGTAAACTATGATGCCACAAAAACCCAGTAGAGCATTGAATATATGATACCACTTGAAATTAATCGGTTTTTTTAGTTATTATGATTAGGTATAGCAAAAATGAGGAAAAGAAAATGGCTATGACCGTACGTTTAGACCCTCGCTTAGATGAGAGATTAAACAACTTAACCAAACAAACCGGACGCTCTAAATCCTTTTATTTAGCTCAAGCACTAGAAAGCTATTTGGAAAATATAGAGGATTTGTTGCTTGCTAATGCAGTTACTGAACGCATTAGAGCCGGCAAGGAGCGTACTTATACTGCAGATGAGGTGCGTAATGCAATCAAAATGGAGCGTGATATACTCTGAATCTGCGTTAAAGCAGTTAAAAAAACTTAATAAAAAGAACCCACAATTAGTGGACAAAATTATGGATTATTTAGATGGTGTCGCTATGCTGGAAACCCTCGAGATAGAGGCAAAGCATTGAGTGCCAATCTATCCGGAAAGTGGCGTTATAGAGTAGAGAATTTTAGGATTATTTGCCAAATTGACAATGGCGAGCTTCTAATCACAGCACTAAATTGTAGAAGATCAAACCTAATCTGACAGTCCCCCATTTAAAATTACCGTGTCTGTCAGATTAATTTGAGCTTAAATTCTTTTCCACCCAAATCCGTTTTCCATCAAGTAAGGTTGCCATCGGTGTTCTGCCACAGCACATTTTTCCTTGATGAGTTCGATGATGATTATAATACATTAACCATTCATCTAAATCTGCTTGTAATGTCGCTAAATCCATATAAATTGTCTTCCTAAATACGACTTGGTAAAACTCTTGTAAAATCGTCTTATGGAAGCGTTCGCAGATACCATTCGTCTGGGGATGCTTCACTTTCGTTTTCGTATGCTCTATGTCATTTATCGCTAAATAAAGCTCATAATCGTGATTTTCCACCTTGCCACAGTACTCACTGCCTCGGTCGGTAAGAATACGCAACATCGGTAATCCTTGGGACTCAAAGAACGGTAGGACTTTATCATTGAGCATATCCGCAGCACTGATAGCGGTCTTCATCGTATACAGTTTTGCAAATGCGACTTTACTATAAGTATCAATAAAGGTCTGTTGATAAATGCGTCCACCCCCCTTAAGATTCCCCACATAGAAGGTATCTTGTGGACCTAGATAGCCCAGATGAGCCGTTTCAATTTCGCCACAAGCCACATCATCTTCTTTTTTACGCTCCAAGGCTTGAACTTGGTTTTCATTCAGAATAATGCCTTTCTCAGCCACTGCTTTTTCTAACGCATTTAAACGCTGTTTAAAGTTAGCGAGATTATGGCGTAGCCAAATAGAACACACACCGCCTGCTGAGATAAAAATACCTTGTTTACGGAGTTCGTTACTGACTCGTACCTGCCCAAATGCCGGATTATCGAATGCAAACTTCACAACAGCTTGCTCTGTTGCCTCATCCACACGATTTTTTAGATTAGGAGCACGCCGATTTTGATTAAGTAAGGCATCCACCCCACCTTGCTCAACCGCTTGTTGATAGCGATAGAAGGTATCTCGATTCATCCTCATCACCTTACAGGCTTGAGAGATATTGCCCAGTTCTTCTGCTAAATTTAATAAACCGGTCTTGTGTTTAATAAGGGGATTGTTAGAATAAAATATGAGAGTTTCCTTTTTTGTTTAGATTGAATTTGGACACTCATATTCTAAACGGGAAACTCTCACTTTTTAGAGTGAATTGTCAGATCAAGTCTGATCTTCTACAAATAAAACCTATACGGTGTATGTTGAAACTGATGTGAAAACCATTTTCATTTTAGTAGATACTGATACAAGTACTGTTTTAGGTTAATCTTATATAACTTTGATAACAAAGCCCCATAACAATATGGGGCTTTTTTTCGCTCTACTCTTCTTACAAGCGGTCAAATTTCCCGAAAAATTTACAATTCTGCTATAATTCCAATCAACGCTTAATTCCCATTTTTGGAGAGAATATGAAAAAACAGCTCCCTATTGGTATTCAAACCTTTGCTAAGTTAAGAGAAAACAATGAATACTACTATGTAGATAAAACGCAAAAAATCATTGAACTCATCAATACCAGTGAGTTTATTTTCCTCTCCCGCCCTCGTCGTTTTGGCAAAAGTTTAACCTTAGATACCATCGCCGAGCTGTTTTCGGGCAACAAAGCCTTATTTGAAGGATTGTATGCTGAGAAGCATTGGGATTGGGCGAAGGAATATCCTGTTATCCGTATTAGTTTTGGCACAAATGTGACCTTTGATGAAGAGCGTTTAATTCAAATTCTGAATGAAAAGCTCGAGGAACTCGAAGAAATTCACGGTTTGTCTGAAAAATCACATTTATCGGAAGCGGCTCGTTTTCAGCGGATTATCAAGCATATTTACACGCAAACAGAGCAAAAAGTGGTGGTGTTAGTTGATGAATATGATAAGCCGATTTTAGATAATCTCTCCACCCCAGAACAAGCTATCTTAGCTAGAAACCGCTTAAGAGATTTTTATAGCGTGCTAAAAGAAAGCGATGCCTATCTGCGTTTTGTAATGCTCACAGGCGTCTCCAAATTCAGCAAAATCAATCTCTTTTCAGGATTGAATAACTTGTACGATGCGACACTCGACAAACAATTCTCCGATTTATGTGGTTATACTCAAGCTGAACTAGAAACTGTATTCGCCCCTGAATTATCGGGTGTGGATTTAAGCGAGCTGAAGAATTGGTACAACGGCTATAATTGGTCGGGGGAGAGTGTGTATAACCCGTTTGATGTGTTGTTGTACTTCCAAACCCGAATTTACCAGCCTTATTGGTTTGAAACGGGGTCGCCTACGTTTTTGGTGGATAAATTAATCAATGAAAATGTCGATTTAGGCAGAATTACTCAGCAAATTTCGGATAATCACTTGCTTTCTCGCTTTGATGTAGGCGATATCAGCCCGATTGCGTTAATGTTCCAAACAGGTTATCTCACGATAAACCAGCAAGTAGAACGCTTAGGTAAAGTGGGTTATACCCTTAAATTCCCGAATAAAGAGGTGCAACAGAGCCTGAGCGAGCTATTATTAAGACGCTTTTTACATAAAAAAGATTCAGGGCTAGAGTTGAGTTCCTATTTATACGACGCTCTAATCCAACACGATATCGCTCGTATGCAGTTAGTCCTCAAAGCCTTTTTCGCCAGCATTCCACACGATTGGCACAGAAATAACAATATTGCTTATTACGAAGGCTATTGGGCGAGCGTGTTTTATGCCTATTTTGCTAGTCTTGGTTTTCCGATTATTACAGAAGATGCTACCAATGTGGGCAATATTGATATGACATTGCTCGTGAATAACCACGTTTATATTTTTGAGTTTAAAGTGGTGGGAAAAGATGTGAAAGAAAGCCCGCTGGGTTTAGCTCTTGCTCAGATTATCGACCGAGATTATGCGAAGAAATATCAAGGACAAGGCAAAACGATTTACCAAATCGGCGTGGAATTTAACAAAGAGAGTCGAGACGTGACGTTTGATGTGGCTTGTTTATAAACAGGTAATTACAAGCGGTTGAATTTTGCCGGAAATTTGACCGCTTGTAAGAAGAGTGGAGCGAAAAAAGCCCCATATTGCGATGGGGCTTTGGTTTATTAACGCTAAAAGTTTAGTAATTAGCCAAGAATATTAACCGTAATACTGTCGTTCGCTTGAACATAAAGATTTAAGTCCTCCTCGCCAACAGTTGCGGTGTAGAGGTCGTAACCTCTTACACTGCTGCTTGAAGCCTTCTCAAAACCTGATAGATTAAGAACATCATTCTTATCTGAACCACCTTGTACTCGTAAACCTCCATCACTAATTTTCGCTACCACTTCAGCGTTGAGGGTAAGTTCAGAAACAGCACTATTATTTAGCATTCGGATTAAACTTAATGAATCGCCTAGTTGGGCTAGTTTTTCCTCACTCCACTCCGTAAAGTCTTGGCTCAAGTTACGGTTAACACCATTTGCACCACGATCTCCGAAGGTATAAGTATCCCAGCCTTTGCCGTTGTTAGTATTGTCGATTAATGAATTAGTCATTGCACCGGTACTATCACGTAGCCAGATAGTAGTACTTTCTAGTTCATCTTGTGCATTGTATCCCTCTACTACTTTCGCAGCGTTGAATTCAGGATAATATTCAACAAATAAAGACTTAGATGTGAATACCCCATCTTTATTATAATCTAGGCGCTCCCTAAGTGTGTTATCGTCATTATAATCATATGTCCATGTATGAGTTCTTGAGCCAGAATGTACATCAGAAAGTCTTCTTCCAAAGTCATCATAAGTATAATCAACACGATAATCTCTTGAGCTATCTACATACGATAATTCAATATACTTCGCTCTATTTAGCTCATCAAACTCTCTTTTAGCCGATTGTGTAAGCTCTTGCTGTTTGGTTATAGGATTATAAGAGTAGACTTTATAAGCCGTCTCATTACCCTGAGCATCACGAGTGTACTCATAACGGGTATCTATAATGCCATCATTATCGCTATCAACTTCCTGTTTGGTTACTTGACCTAGTGCATTTCGCTCGTAAATTCGTACGGCTTGTACTTCACCATCATTATTAATGATTTCAGTACGGAGAATATTCCCGTTCGAATCACGAGTGTAGGCTTCTATACGGTCAGTGGTTTTATCACCATCAGTATCAAAATAGGATTTCTCTGTTCTACCTAAGTTATCTAGATCATAGCGAGTGATTGAGTTGATAGTGTTATCTCCTAAAGTATCTATTGATAACTTAGTACGCTGATTGTTTACATTTAGTTCATAATACTCAATCTTGGTTAAGACTTCTCTGTCATTAACTAGATTATAGAAGTTAGTCTGTGTTAAGCCACCATCTGCTTCACGACTATACACCTCTTTTCTATCAAAAGTACCATCGTTAGTTAAGTCGATGTTTTTACCAATCCAACGACCATTTGCATCTAGGGTGTAAGTTTCACGGTAGTTAAATTTACCATCTACGTTGTTATCACGCTCAAGGGAGGTTCTTTCGCCTTTTACGTTGTAGTCATATTTCAATACCTGGTCTATGCCTTGTACGGTGTTGCCACCATTATCTTGCTGTGCTTTTCCTGTGGTAGTATCGGCATCATTGTTCACCAACACTTCACGAACCCTACCTAGATTATCGAACTGCTGATAATGGATCTTATCAAGAAAACCATCTCATTTGTAACGTATAAAGCCAAGTACTAAAAAGGCTAAAATCTAGCCAACTTGTTTCCTATATTATTTAGTCTAAAAAATAATAGAATACTCCATTTGATAAAAATTAGAAGAAAAAACACTCAAAGTAAAAATGGATAAAACAGTCGCTTTTTAACAAATCAAATCTGAATAAGTTAGTAGCTTGTTTTCTTGATAAGATCCATTATCAGATCTTCGACAGTTTAGGCAGGGTTGCAAGGGTATTAGTGGACAATGACGCTAAAGAAACTACAGGTAAACCACCGTCTGATAACAGCGGTAAACCTGTTGCCGGCATCGACCAAGTGTTGAAGTATGACTATAACGTGAAAGGCGAAAAAATCTCTATGCAACGGGATAATAACGTAGACGACGAGCCTGATTACCGTGAAGTCTATACCTTAGATGCGAACGGTAAAGTTACTCAAAAAGAGATTGATTTAACAAATGATGATCAATTTGATAAGAAAGAGGTTTACACCTTACAGGCTGATGGTGCTATAGAGAAAACCCACTTCTATAATCTCATTAAAAATAAAGATGGGATTTTGGAAGAAGTTATAGCGAAGATTGAGGAGTATAGCTTAAATGCAAATAATCAAACTGGGGTAACTAAAACAGATCTTCTGGGCGACACTACCATTAATAGTAAAACAACATATAGGCTGAATGAGTATGGTCGTGCTTCCGAAGCTTTCTTTGATGTTGATGGAAATGGTTCAATCGACCGTAGGGAAGTTTATCAGTATTATCCTGATGGAAACTTGAAGAAAAAAGAAATAGACACTGGTAACACCGGTTCTATAGATTCTTCCGAAACCTATATCCGAGATGCTCTTGGTAGAATTACTATGTTACAAAAAGATAGTGATAATAATGGCTCTACGGATTCAGCCATTCATTATACATATGATAATTATGGTCGAGTAACCAGTGAACGTAGAGATTCAGATAACAACTTAGATACTCCTGACTATATTGAGACAATAACATATGATACGTTAGGTAATCGTGAACGAGTTTATGTTGATAGAACGGGCAATGGTGTTACTGCTGATGATGCTTTATATCACTTTACATCTACGAACTATGGTCAGTTCTATACCGTTACTGAGTATGATCCTTCACGAGCCGGAACGTATATCAAGTCACCATTAGAAATTGATAACCCAAATAAAGCAGCATTACGCTATATCCGTACAAATCACTATGATGACTTTGGAAGAGCAACAATTTGGGAAGTGGACAGCGATGGAGACGGAAAGATTAATAAAGAAGGAGATGTAACAAGGTATTTCTCATATGATTACGATGGCAATAACTTGAATTCTCAGGCGTTTAATAAAGCAACCTCGTGGAAAGTTTTTAATGGCTTAGGGAAAACTTCTCGCATTGATTATTTTGAACATGATTCATTTGGTAGTACAAAATTAACAATGATAGATTTTGGAGGAAATGGGCGTATTGATCAAATAATTATTGGTAATGCAGGAGGTCAAGCGGATAAATCCTTCCATTTAGATATGACGGACAGTAGTGATTGGACAGCTGAAAAACTGTCTAAACTCGCTAATGTAAGGTTCATTCAATTATCTGATGAATCAACACAATCTTCTTTAACATTAGATAAAAATGCACTAAAAGCATTATCAAAAGAGGTGCGTATTCTAGGTGATTCAAAAGATACTGTACGTTTAGAAGACATTGAATTAGAAAATCTCAATAGCCCAACAACTATTGATAAGCAACTCTATAATCAATATTCAACGCAAATTGATAATTCAACTTACAAGTTAATTATTGATGCGGATATTAACATTTCTGACCTTGTCTAAAGAATGTCCAAGCCAAAGCCTCCATAGAAATATGGGGGCTTTTTTCCTACCTTAAAGCCGTTACAAGCGGTCATTTTTTCCTAAAAATTTGCAATTCTGCTATAATTTGGCTCATCAGCCGCCTTTTTCGGAGAGAAAAGATGAAAAAACAACTGCCTATCGGTATTCAAACCTTTGCCCAATTGGTTCAAGAGGGCTATTACTATGTGGATAAAACCCGACCAATCTTGGAATTGATTGAAACCGGAAAATTTATTTTCCTCTCCCGTCCCCGTCGGTTTGGCAAGAGTTTAACGTTGGATACCATTGCCGAGCTGTTTTCAGGGAATAAGGCATTGTTTTCTGGGTTGTATGCTGAAAAGCATTGGGATTGGTCGGCTAAATTTCCTGTTATTCGCTTTAATTTTGCCAAAGGGGTAGCAAAATCCAAAGCTACAATAACAGAGTTACTCACCTCGCAATTACAACAAAATGCCAAACAATATGGGGTGGAATTGGCTGATTTTTCGGGGTTGGGGACGTTGTTTGATGACTTAATTAATAAAATTGTCGAAAAGCACCAACAAAAAGCAGTTATTTTAATTGATGAATACGATAAAGCGATTTTAGATAATTTAGAACACGCCGAAACCGCCCTACAAATGCGGGATATTCTAAGGGATTTTTATTCGGTAATTAAAGGGCAAGATGCGAATATCCGCTTTGCAATGCTCACTGGCGTGTCCAAATTCAGTAAAATCAACCTGTTTTCGGGCTTGAATAACCTCTACGATGCCACATTAGACAAACAGTTCTCCAACCTCTGCGGCTATACCCAATCCGAGCTTGAAGCGGTGTTTGCTCCTGAATTATCAGGCGTGGATTTAAACGAGCTGAAAAATTGGTACAACGGCTATAACTGGTCTGGTGAGAGTGTGTATAATCCGTTTGATATTTTGTTGTTTTTCCAAAAACGGATTTACGAGCCTTATTGGTTTGAAACGGGGTCGCCCACCTTTTTGATTGACAAACTCATCAATGAAAATGTGGATTTGGGTAGAATCTCCCAGCAAATTTCGGATAATTTATTGTTATCCAAATTCGATGTGGGCGATATTAGCCCTATCGCCCTTATGTTCCAGACTGGTTATCTTACGATTAACCAACAAATTGAAAAAATGGGCAGAGCGGGTTATACGCTAAAATTCCCTAATAAAGAGGTGCAGCAGAGCCTGAATGCCTTATTGTTGAGACGCTTTTTACATAAAAACGATTCAGGACTAGAGCTAAGTTCTTATTTATACGATACCTTAATTCAACACGACATAACCAGAATGCAGCTTGTTCTCAAAGCCTTTTTCGCCAGTATTCCGCACGATTGGCACAGAAACAATAATATTGCTTATTACGAAGGCTATTGGGCGAGCGTGTTTTATGCCTATTTTGCTAGTCTTGGTTTTCCGATTATTACGGAAGATGCTACCAATGTCGGCAATATTGATATGACATTGCTTGTGAATAACCACGTTTATATTTTTGAGTTTAAAGTAGTAGGGAAAGATGTGAAAGAAAGCCCGCTTGGGTTAGCGTTAGCACAGATTATCGACCGAGATTATGCGAAGAAATATCAAGGACAAGGCAAAACGATTTACCAAATTGGGGTGGAGTTTAATAAAGATAGCCGAGAAGTCGCGTTTGATATTGCTCGCTTATAATATGGTGACAAGCGGTTAAATTTCCTGAAAATTTTGCAAAAAACAAGGGAAATTTAACCGCTTGTTTTTGGAAATAATACGAAGAATTTAAAAGATAAAAAAGCCTCAGCATTGCTGCTGAGGCTTAATTTGTAGAAGATCAAACCTAATCTGACAGTCCCCCGTTTAAAATTACCGTGTCTGTCAGATTAATTTGAGCTTAAATTCTTTTCCACCCAAATCCGTTTTCCATCAAGTAAGGTTGCCA
>NZ_JBGTYY010000034.1:0-20271 GCF_041807705.1 Mannheimia kashgarensis | reverse complement strand
TCAGCGGTGACGCTTTCGCCTTTTTTTGTAATTTCTACCAAACCTGTATATTCAGGTAGAGGATCGGCGGTGACGCTTTCACCTTTTTTTGTAATTTCTACCAAACCAGTGTATTCAGGCAGAGGATCGGCGGTGACGCTTTCACCTTTTTTTGTAATTTCTACCAAACCAGTGTATTCAGGTAGAGGGTCAGCAGTAACGCTTTCACCTTTTTGTGTGATTTTTGGCTCTTCCCTTTTTGTTGGTTTTAGATAGTATGCCATTCCTACCTTTTCTAAGTCGTATGTATATTCACCAGATTCCATTGGCTCTTTTAGTGTTAGAGAAAAGTTATTTTCACCGCTTATTTCTAATAATTTAATTTTGTCTAGAGAATTTGCCTCCTTTATTGGGGAAATTTCAGCAGTAAATTGACCGCTTGCAGAGCCAATAATTTTCACAACGTTACTTGTAGTTTGAGCCAAATCGGTTGTGAATTTAAATACACCATTACCAGATAAGGTATTAGCTGTTAACGTACCGCGTAGCTCTAAGGTTCCACTTGCCATATTTAAAACATCTAATACGGTTGATGTGAGTATTGTTAACGTACTACTTAGATTTACTGTTGAGCCTGTATCGGCAGTAAAATGGCCTGTTTTGCTTATGCCTGTGAGATTTAGAACACTTCCATTATCAAGCTGTAAATGGGTTGTTTCTTCCGCTGTAATTGAACCAGACATTGTGGCTTTACTGCCTAGGTGGAAAGTTGAATTATCATTTAATGTTGCATTACCATTGACGATTGTTCTTTCCCAGCTATTTAAATCGGCATTGGAAAGCGTCGCAACATTACAGGTAGTCATACCATTTCTATCAGAGCGAATACATTGTTGTGATTTGCTTTGGCTAAATCCTATTTGGGCAGTAGCATTATTAGCTAAATTAAAGTGACCTGTTACATTTGATACGTTGCGAGAAACTTCAATTTTTCCATTATCTTTAGCCGTAAAAGTTGTAGCACTAAATTTACGATTGAGCCAATCTCCTTCCACAATGACTTCTTGCTTCTTTAGGTGATCGTAAGCGTGTGGTGTTGGGCGACCAGATAAAATGATCTCGCTTGTACCTTCAGCAATTAAATTACCGTTAAGATTTGTGCCACCTGTGATGAGTAATTTTCCATTTGCAACTTCAGTATTAACAATGACATCTAATATACCCTTGTTATTGGCATCACGTTCGCCAAAGTAACCACTATATGGGAGAACGGAGCCTTCAGCTGATTTTACTTTTTCAGCAAGTACTTTATTTTTAGCTAAATCTTCATTTGTACCTAATGTTTCAAAGAATTCGTTATCCCTGATTAACCCTGTACGGATGTCAATGTCAACAAAAAGTTTGTGGGCATTAAAAATTTCTGTGATTTGTTTCACCGTTAATGGTTTTTTCAAACGAATATAATTGGTCGGTTGATTTGGTAAACGCTGGAAGGCAAAAATATCGGTTGTTGCCATATTTGGCGATATTTGATCTGGGCGTGAAATTGCCGTGACTTTTACCTGTTCAGCCGTTGGGCTAGCGATGCCTGTTAAGTGTAACTTTGCTGCTTTTTGAGCATTATTATTCACAATAACTGCACCGTCATCTGAATTTTGAATACGGTGCATAATAATGCTATGTCCATTTAAATCTAATTTACCGCCACGATAACCAAAATAGATATTGTTAGGATTGACTTGATTAGCACTATTAAGTATGACTGTTGGGCGACCACTTACAATTCCCACTTCAGAAAATGCAGATTTTTCGCCATTTTCACCCGCTTGTTGATCGAGAATGAGCGTGCCATCTCCAACACTGATTGAACCTGGGTTTTTCCCTTTGCCGTTAACGAGTAAGGTACCTTTACCAATTTTGGATAGGCGGTCTCCATTTGGATTGTGAAGTTTCCAGGTAACGGTTTTATCTTTATCAATATCTAAGCCAGCACCTAGCCAAGAGATATTATCGGTTTCTCCTTGAAATGTAGCGTTACTATGAATATGGATAGCCCCCGCTCCTTGGTTAACATCACCAGTTAAAATGAAGGTGTTATTTTCACCGTTGATATGGAATGTTTTACCGTGGTGTAATTGTGGGTTCCAAGGATTATCGTTTGTATTGCCGTTATGTCCTTTCAATGTAGGCAGTGCAGTATCGGCTAAATCTACTTTAAGAGAAGTCGTGCCATCTGAAATGGTGCTACTATTGCCTTGTGGCTTCCAAGTAAGTGTTGCTCCAGTTGTTGTGATGGTACCTGCAGTATTTTCTTTTTCTAATGCACGAACGTAGTGTGGGTGATGATAGTTCCAGTAAGATTTAAATACATCTCCGCCAGGAATATTCCCTTCAGAGAAATAATCACTATAAACGCCCAGTACCACCCATTCTTTTTTCTTAAGGTTGTATCCCCAGATTGCAGAGCCACTATCACCAGGTAAGCCAATAGTTGTTAATGGACCATAGCCGTGATCTTGGAATACATCATTTGTTTTATTTGATAAAGCAACTAAAATTTTGCTTAAGCCGTTATCAGTATCGCTACTTACAGGGAGTACACTTCCACCAATTAAAAATGTACCGCTACCTACCTCAATACGTCCCTTATTTAAACGATCTGTAATGTTATTAACTATAGCTTGTTTGCCTGAACCCGCACGAATAAACATAGGGAATAAGGTGCGGTCGCCAAACTGCTCGTAATAGTCATAAAGACTCTGACCATTTTCAGGCTCGATCTGTTTTGCAGGCACGACTTCGGTAACGAGTTTAGCTAGGCGAGGTGCGTGATAATCCCAGCGATTAGTGGGGTTATTGGATATATCATAAATGATTTTTTCACCATTATCATTTCGTTCACGAGATTCACCATTTTTACCTTTATCCGCTTTGAGTTTAGCAGGATCTGGCCGGTAGTTATTGCGTTTTACTAACCGATAATCGTAATGGTGATCGTCTAGCTTATTGCTACTTGAATCGCCAAATTGTACGGAGTTATAACTTTGATTATGATTAACACTGATAACATATTGTGGGTTTACTAAGGTGGCAAATCCCAATGTACGGTTAATTGATGAGAAATCGATCATTGGAATTTCAACTGGATCAAGTATAACTTCTTTATAGCGAGGAGGCTCTTCTCCATTGCACTGCGGTGGAGGATTGCTACTAAAACAGAGTCTAACATCAAAACGAGGTGGCTCAATTTCAATAAGTTTTTTAGGCGTTACATTTAAGAATGTGCCAATTTGCTGATCTTTGTTATTCAGTACAGGAATATTAGTCGCACCAACAAAAAATTTTCCTTTGTTTTCAGCGAGATCGCGAAAGTATTGATAATCTACATCGCCACGCACAATAGCGGCGTATGTTGAAAGGGGAAGAATAGACGCTAATGTAGTGGCTAAAAATGAGAGAGTGAACGCTTTTTTCATAAGTAATATATTTTCTCGTTTATATCGTCAAAGTTGGGTATTATAGACTTTGTAAAATAAGAGTTAAAGCAAGTTATGCTTTTAGAGGAAATTTTAGGAAAAATGACATAAAAAATGATTAAACTAATAAAATTTGGTATAGTTCACACCAGTTGATACTTAATTTAACTTATAGGAGAAACAATATGGCACGTCGTCCACTAGTAATGGGTAACTGGAAATTAAATGGCGATAAAGCGTTTACTAAAACCTTAATTGCAGATTTAAAAGCAGAATTACACGGCGTTGAAGGCTGTGATGTGGCTATTGCCCCGCCAGTAATGTATTTGGCTTATGCTGAAGCATCATTGGCAGGTTGTGGCTGTGGTTGTAGCGACAAAGGCTTAATTACGTTAGGTTCACAAAACGTTGATGTAAATGTAAAAGGGGCTTTCACAGGCGATATTTCCCCTGAAATGTTAAAAGAGTTTGGTGCGAAATATATCATTATTGGGCATTCAGAGCGTCGTACTTACCACAAAGAGAGCGATGAATTTATCGCACAAAAATTCAAAGTATTACAAGACGCAGGCCTAGTGCCGGTGTTATGTATCGGTGAAACTGAAGCCGAAAACGAAGCGGGCAAAACAGAAGAAGTCTGTGCAAGACAAATTGATGCAGTAATCAACGCACACGGCGTTGAAGCCTTTAACGGTGCAGTAATTGCTTACGAGCCAGTTTGGGCAATCGGTACAGGTAAATCAGCCACTCCAGCACAAGCTCAAGCAGTACATAAATTCATTCGTGATCACATTGCGGCGAAATCACAAGCAGTTGCAGATCAAGTGATTATTCAATACGGTGGCTCAGTAAATGAGGCTAATGCAGCAGAATTATTTGCTCAGCCAGATATTGATGGTGCATTAGTCGGCGGTGCTTCACTTAAAGCACCTGCATTTGCGGTAATTGTAAAAGCAGCGGCAGACGTGAAAGCATAATTTAATTAGTATTTTACAAGCGGTTGTTTTTCTTTAAGAATTTGCAAAATTGTTGGGAAAAATAACCGCTTGATCTTTTTATTGATAAAGCCGTTATATTTTGTTTTTTATTTCTCGAAAAAATTAACGACAGATTGAAGATCTTCTTCGTTTTCAGGCTGGGCAAGTAGCCTTCTTCCTCCGTGTAAATCAATTACTAGTACTTTTTCATTTGTGTTTATCTCTGCAATATTTATTTGATAAATTTTAGCGTAATTAAAGTAAATATTCGCAAAGAAGAAACCCTCTTGCTTTAATAAAAGACGTGGTGAACGAAAAAATGCTAAATAGACGGCTAAAATAACACAAGTGCTAAGCAGATAGAGTGTAAATGCTGAAACTTGGTTTTGAACGCCATAACCAATCGATAATATGATTAAGCCTATTAATAGCCAAGTATCAATGGTTTTTTGTTTTTTAAGTATGATAGTGAGTTTTGTTGGTCCTTTAAGTCTATCCATTAGGATTTGGTCGTAAACAGCAAAAAGTAAGCTAAGTAAGATAAAGAGAAAAAGAATAGTATTTGTCATAATTCTAGGTAAAAGATAAGTAGAGAAGCTATAAAAAACCGCTTGAACGTTCAAGCGGTCATTTTTGAGAGAGATTTTACATATCGGTTTTAAGCTAATGCACCTGTTGCAGCACCTAAAATACCAATGACAAAGAATCCTAAGATAATCCAAATTGCATTAACACGATGACGAAGTAGCCACATACAAGCAAAAGTAAGTAGTAATGGTAATAAACCTGGCATTAAACTATCTAAAATGCTTTGTACCGTGGTGATTTCAGTGGTGCCATCTTGTTTTTGAATAGTAGAAAGTACAAGAGGAACATTGATACTAGTCCATTTTTGGACTAATGCTCCCATAATAAACAGACCTAAAATGGATGCACCTTCGGTTAATTTTTGTAATAGGCCTCCGCTCATATCTTGTACAACATCTAATCCTTTTTTATAACCATAAACAACGCCATAATAGCGAGTGGCTAAACGGACAAGATTGAATAAGACAAAGAATAAAATTGGACCTAAAAGCTCGCCTTTTAATGCTAAACCTGCACCTAATGCTGCGAAGACTGGGCGAACGGTTCCCCAGAAGATTGGGTCACCTACACCAGCTAGGGGCCCCATCAGACCGACTTTAATTCCATTAATTGCGGCATTGTCGATCTCTTTGCCGTTTGCACGCTCTTCTTCCATCGCAATCGTTACGCCTAAAATCGGAGCTCCGACAAATGGCTGAGTATTAAAGAATTCAGAATGGCGTTTAATTGCTTCTTTACGGCCTGGGTCATTTGGATCAGGATATAAACGTTTGATAACAGGAACCATAGCATAAGCAAAGCCTAAAGCCTGCATACGTTCAAAGTTCCACGATCCTTGAAATAAGTTTGAACGACGTACAACGGCATTCAAATCGCTTTTTGTTACTTTTTTGATTTCGGTTGTCATATTGAATGCCCTCTTAGTCTAAACGGTTGTCTAAATCATTTTTTTGTGCCGAAGTTACTACGACTTGCTGGCTTTTATTGTATTTTGGATGCATATGGATATAGACCATCGCGATTACAGTACCTAATACGCCGAGTGCTACAAGGTTGAAATTGGTAAATCCAGCAATCACAAAACCCGCAAAAAAGAACGGCATTAAATGACCTGCACGCATCATATTAATCACCATCGCATAACCAACAACCGCAATAAAGCCACCAGCAATTTTAAGTCCTGTTGTTACCACTTCTGGAATAGCATTTAACATTGTTTGTACAGCATCTGTACCTGCCGTTAAGGCAACAATTAACGCAGGAATAGCAATACGCATTGCTTGTAGGAGTAAAGCACCACGATGTAGCCAATCTAGACGGTTTAAGTTACCATCTTCTATTGATTTATCTGCTGCGTGTTGGAAGCCAACTGTGATAGCTCGCACAATATAAGTTAGTACTTGACCTGCAGCAGCAAGCGGGATTGCAATAGCAATACCTGTTGAAATATCTTGGCGACCGACGATAACAAGGATAGTTGAAACGATAGAGGCAAGGGCTGCATCAGGTGCAACTGCCGCACCGATATTCATCCAACCTAATGCTAATAGCTCTAATGAACCACCCACGATGATACCAGTCGTCACATCACCTAACACTGCACCTATCATAGTACAAGCAATTAATGGACGGTGAGTTTGCCATTCATCTAGAATTGAACCCATACCAGAGATACAGGCAACGAGGAATAAAAGCACAATTTGTAATGCTGAGAGTTCCATATTGATTTCCTTTAGATTAAATTATGTTTTTTCAATAAATCCATCATATATTGACGGCTATCACTTGATACTTTGCGTACTTCCAACTCGACACCTTTAGCGTCCATCGCTTTGAAAGCCTCAATATCTTTCTGATCAACGGCAACAGTATGGCTGATCATTTGTTTTCCTTCTTTATGTGAGATCCCCCCTACATTAATTGAATTAAGAGGAATGCCTCCTTCAATCAGTGCTAACACATCGCTAGGGTTAGTGAAAAGCAGCATCACTCTATCATCGGCGTATTCAGTATTGTTATAGACACGAATCATTTTAGGTACATCAACAACGTGTGCCGTAACACCAAGTGGCGCTACACTTTTTAACATTGTCGTGCGAATGCTGTCTTTTGCAACCTCCTCATTGACGACAATAATACGATTTACCTTGCTTTCTTTTGTCCAGACCGTTGCGACTTGACCGTGAATTAAACGATCATCAATACGGGCAAGAGCAATCGTCATCCGGCGACCATCATCGACAATTTCAGGTTGTTGGGTAACAGATGTTTCTTGTTCTGGAGATGCTGTAGTTGCTTGAGCAACCTCAGGTTGATGGTTTAAAGAACGAATACCTGTTGTGCCTGCCTCTAATGCGACTTCAACAAGTTCTTCTAATGATTCAACATCATCTCTGGCCATACAGGTATTGACTAACATAGGGATATTCACTCCAGCAACAACATCCATACCAGATTTTCCATCTTGGAATCTGTTAGCTGCATTGAAAGGGCTTCCTCCCCACATATCTACAAGAAACAGTACTTGATCACAATGTGACAATGGGCCATCAACCAATAATTGATATTTCCCCATAATAGTTTCTGCATTTTCACCAGGAACAAAATCAATGTAGGCGACATCTTCTTGCTCGCCAATCAACATTTCTGTTGTCTTGAGAAGTTGCTCTGCAGCGACACCATGGGTTGCTACGATAATAGCAATACTCATATATTACTCCTATAGAGATATTTTAAGTTATTAATCGGGGTGTGATTTTAATATGATAATTATTTCACACAATGTAATAATTACAGAAGTGTGATCTATATCGCATATTACGCTATTTTTTGTCTATAAATTAGACTAACATTCTTTATTTGGAGTGCTATTGTATGAAAGAAAATTTAATTTGAGTGATAAAGAAAAGCCATTGATCATCAGTGGTTCCTCATAATATAAACAGAATAAGCATAAATTTTAATGATTTATTTCTGGAAATAACATTTTAATCACTGCTTTGGTTAGACGGCGAGATTTTCCTTGATAGGGGAAAATATGCATCATCATTGGATTGAAGTTTGCCTCAATCACTCCCCAAGAGCTTAAATTTGGCTCGGCAGCTTGAGTGGAGATCGGGAATAATTAAATCCACGCCACACACTTTCGCTCCCATATTACGAGCAATGCTGGCAGCAATTTGTTTATAGCTTTCGTGCATGTGGTCAGTCATATCAATCGAATCGCCCCCTGTGCTGATATTAGAATTGGCACGCAGTTGCACGGTTTGACCTCTCTCAGGCACAGCATCGACAGTTAAGCCTTGCTCTTTTAGTTGTAACTGTTCGATTTCGCCTAAGGTGATTTTTTTAAGAGGGCTGCGAGAGCCATCGCCTCTGAGTGGATCGTCATTTTTCATTTCAACCAATTCTTTAATGGTATGAACGCCATCTCCGACTACATTAGCAGGCACACGCAGAAGCACGGCAAGGGTTTCACTGCCTAACACAAAGAAGCGGTATTCGGTGCCAGTCAAATAATCTTCCACCATCACTTCTTTGTCTTCACGGAACGCAATTTCTACCGCTTTTGCAAAATCTTCCCGATTTTTGACCGCTTGTTGGAAAATCGTGATGCCTAATCCGTAGTTGGTGGATTTCGGCTTGATCACCACAGCCTTGCCCTCAAACAGCGGATAGTGAGCGACTGCCTCTTCAAGTGTGGTAAATTCGACACTTTTTGGCACATTGAAACCTGCTTTTGCCAGTACTTTTTTCGTTACCACGTTATTTTCCATAATCAATGGCGAAATGTATTGATCGTGGCTGGTCATATTACCATTTTTTACATATTCCAAATGATTGCCAAATTTCAGGGCGAGAAATTGATCGTTTTCATCGAGCAATTCCACCCCAATTCCTTGTTGGATTAAATCAAAGAATAACGCCTGAGTAGAAAGCTCCATATTGTCAAAAGCAGACAGGGCATAAAAACGATCAAACGCTTGATCTTTATAATCTTGAGCGAGTTTTGCACCTAGTGCTTTATAGCTACCGAATTGATCGATGGCTTTAAGTAAGCGTCCATTAATGGTTTTTGTGAGATCGGCAAACTGAGCGATTTTTTCACGCACGAGCTCTAGATTCTCTTCGCTTGTTCCTAACGCTTCAAGCATCGCTAAAATGTGATTTAAGGTGGCTTCTCCTTCAGTACGGAAGGTGGTTTCAGTTCTGGGATCTTCAAGTGCGACTTGGTAAAGTTTCTGTTTGCCAATTTCTACCTCTTTTTGACCGCTTGTTTCTTCCAACCAAAGCATACCAAGCAAGAAATAGTGGATAAATTTCGCATCACTTAATTCAATACCATAAGGTGCAAATGGATTGAGATCGAATAGGCGGAACTCGGTGTATTGCACACCTTTTTCCAATAAATCACGGGCTTTCTTACCGCCACGCAAACGCACATTGGAGTAAAATTCTTTTTCGGCAATCAGTAGCCCTTTTGCCACTTGAGCTTCAAGGGTTTCCACATAGCTTTCTAAACTATCGTGGTTTACTACCACGTCTTCTGAATTGACATAACCATAAGGGCTAGAGCGTAAACTACGCACTAATTGCCCCTCTGCAAGCGGTGATTTTCCGTAAAAATATTGCGATTCCACCGTTGGCGTGGCGGCAAATAAGTAGAGCAAAATCCATTGATAACGCAAGAAGTTATTTGCCAACTTCATATAAAGGGCGCTCTGGAAGGATTTCAAATCACGATGTTCTGTTTGCAGCTCAAAGGCTTTTTCGACAAATTCAGGAGAAAGTTGGAAGTTGTAGTGAATGCCGCTTACCATCTGTTTATATTTCCCATAATTAGCAGAAAGATGTTTGCGGTAATTCACATCATCAGGGTTATCCAACTGTGCTTCCTGAATTTGATCTTCAGGCGGTAAACCTGCAGGCATACTGAGAGGGAAAATGTATTCATCTTTCGGCAAAGAGCGTAAAACTACCTCGTGTATTGCCGATAGCCAACGGAAACTATCTTCCAACTTCGCATTCGGAGGTGTGATAAGTTCTAACTGGCTTTCTGCAAAATCGGTTTGGATATAAGGGTGGTAGGAACGATTGCCAAATGCGGCAGGGTGTGGAGTAGTAACGATGTTTCCATTGGCATCAACACGTTGGCTTTCTTTCTCTAAACCAAAATTGCCTTGTTGAAACAGCAATGCTAAATGATTTTCTTGGATAATTTGTTGTAGTTTCATTATCTATCCTTATTTGTCGATAAATTTGATGCACAATATCATAAATGAAATACTTAGTGAAACAATAGGTCTTATTTATTGGAATGGTTTAGATGATTGGGTTATAGCCATTATTAATATGGTATCAATATGATTAAGGTAAAATATAGTAACCCGTAGATCTATAATTATTATATTGATTTTCAACCAACAATAAGGAAATCAATATGTTTATTTTATTTGAAAAACACCTCTATCAATCTAATCTTGCTGAGAATACTCAAACAGCTTATATTTTTGCTATAAAGCAGTATCACAAAAAGTTTTCTGAGTTGTCCAAAATTAATTTACAGCGGTATAAAGTGTTCTTAATTGAAAACTATAAACCGCAGACGGTTAATTTAAGGCTGAGAGCAATAAATTACTATCTGGAGTTTCTTAAAAAAGAGAAGTGGAAATTATCTTTTATTAAAGTTCAACAAAAACCATTTTTAGAAAATGTAATTAGTGAGGCGGATTACGCCTACTTTAAACAGTGTTTGAAAGAAGATAGGGAGTTTTATTGGTATTTTGTGATTAGATTTATGGCTGCCACAGGTGCAAGGGTAAGTGAGCTTATCCAAATCAAGTGCGAACATATCAAAATTGGCTACTTAGATCTCTACTCTAAAGGGGGCAAATTAAGACGAATTTATATCCCAACTGCATTACAACAGGAATGTTTAGAATGGCTAAGATTAACGAATAAACAGAATGGATTTATTTTCCTTAACAAATATGGCGATAGAATTACCACTCGTGGCATTGCTAGCCAATTAAAAGTATTTGCTAGACGCTATAAATTAGATCCTAAAATTGTTTACCCTCACTCATTTCGCCATCGCTTTGCAAAAAGTTTCTTAGAACGCTTTAATGATATCGCATTCCTTGCAGATTTAATGGGACACGAGAGTATAGAAACCACAAGGATCTATTTGCGTAAAACCAGCACAGAGCAGCAAGACATTGTGAATAAAATTATTGACTGGTAATAAATAAAGGGCAGATCAGATCTGCCCTTTAATTTAATGTAGCAAGGAATTTGATTAGGTTAGTGAGTAATTACTTTGCCTAATTCTTCACCCATTCGGGTTTTTGTACCTGCAATAAGTGCTGGGTTGAGGTGAACTTTACCTTTCGGGAAAAGGTTGATTACAGTTGAGCCTAAACGGAAAGCTCCCATTTCTTCGCCTTTTTGTAATTTAATTGCTTTTTCGCCTTCGGTTTCGTAGTTCCAAACGACAACTTCATCAGCTCGTGGTGGATTGATAACACCTGCCCAAACCGTACTCATACTTGCCGTAACCGTTGCACCCACTAAAATTTGTACCATCGGCCCGAATGCAGTATCAAATTCACAAATCACACGTTCGTTGCGGGCAAATAAGTTTGGAACGTGTTCTGCTAAAAATGGATTAACCGAATATAATTCGCCCGGTACATAAATCATTTTGCGTAATGTAGCATCGCACGGCATATGCACACGGTGGTAATCTGTTGGCGATAAATAAGTGGTAATAAAGGTACCATCTTTAAATTTTGCCACCATTTCTTCATCATTGACCAATAAGGTCTCTAACGTAAAATGATGACCTTTTGCTTGTAATAAGCGGTTATCAGAAATTTCGCCTGATTCGCTTACTTTGCCGTCTGCTGGCAGGCAAACAGTATTTAAATCATTATTAATTGGGCGAGTACCTTCTTTTAATTCACGAATAAAAAACTCATTGAAAGTGGCGTAATCTGAAGGCTCGGTTTTTACTGCTTCAGATAAATTGACTTTGTACTGCTTGGCAAATAATTTAATAATAAAATGAGTAACAGCTCCCCATTTTTGTTCCGCTAACCAACCTGCCACTCTGGTAATTGCTAATTGTGGCAATAAGTAGTGTAGAGCGATTTTTACACGCTGTAAATAAGTTGGAGTCGGGTATGATTTTAATTGCATTGCGTTTTCCTTTTTTGATTAAAAACTGAAGTCCGTTTTTAAATGGGGGCAAATATAGCAAATGCAATACAAAGAGCGAAAAAAATTAACAAGATGTTGAAGTGGCTACAAAGAAAAACAGATAGGGGCTTTGTAGTTTATCCACTTCAACAATATTTTTACTACTCTAAAACAATATTAGCTCGATTTTTTTCTACCGTTGCTTGCCCAATGCCAGAAACTTCGGCAAGTTGCTCAATGCTTTTAAAATTCCCGTTTTTTGTGCGGTAATCTACAATAGCTTGAGCTTTTTTTTCGCCAATACCGACTAATTTATCTTGCAATTCAGCAGTACTTGCTGTGTTGATATTGACCACATTGGTGTTCATTGGTTCTATCTTTTGCTCAGTTTGAACCGTGTTATTTTGCTCAACTTGTGGTGGGGTTTGAGCAAAAGCTAAGGTATTCAAGCCGATTAATAGACCTAATGCGAGCGTTTTCATCTTTTTCATAATATTTTCCTTCTGGTTGAGTAAATTTGCGATGAGCTTAAAAGCGAAGGGTATTTATCTCAAGCAGCAAAATTAAAATTTTCGACACAGATCGAAAAAATAGAAAAAAGCTAAACTTATTGCCTTGCATTTGGTCTGAAATTAAGCGAGATTATGATGATTTGCAAAAAATTTATGAAAAATGACCGCTATTTGTGTAAAGTTATTCAAATAAATTCAAATAAATAGTGAATTGATTTAGAATAGCGGTTATTTTTATATGAATTAACCCCCTATTATTTTTTGGAAAAATATGACACAAAATAACTTTCGTAAAGAGCCTGTTTTTGGCGAACCTTTAACAACTCCTAGCCAAGAAAACAACAGTCAAGAAAATGAAAAGGTAGAGACAACCGAGGTAGAATCACAACATAACGATAAACCTTATGTTTCTTTACATTCTACAAAAGCACCTGGACACACATTTACGCCAATTATGAAAAGACCTGATGCGACAGTAGAAGATAAAACAGCAGATGTATCTACAGCTAACTCAGCAAAAGGATTTCAATTTACACCTAGCTCAGAGAATGCAGAGAGAGTAGAGCCAAAAGTTATAAAACCTGCTCAAGAAGGTTTTACAACTGAGCGTATTATTCCAAATGCAGCAACAACTGCCGCTGGAGCCACGGTTGCTGCTACAAAAACAAAAGATATTAAAGCTAAAATGCCACCTAAAACTCGTCGTTTATTATTAGTTGCGCTATTAGGCTTAGCATTATTAGTGCTATTTTTCTTATTAAAACCAAGTACACCTGAAACAGTGGAAGAGTTACAATCGCAACAAGGGGGTAGCCTACCAATTGAATTCCGCCCTGTAGATGAAGCGGAAGCAAAACGAGCGGAAGAACAAGCTCGTGCAGAACAAGAAGCTGCAGCTAAAGCTCAGGAGCAGGCTCAAGCAACTCAGCAAGCTCAAGAGACTCAGCAGCCGGTACAAGCAATAACATCGGTAGCACCAAGTCAAACTGAACAACCTGTTTCTACCCAAGTGCAAACTAATCAGTCACAGGTAGCACAAACCCCAGTTGAGAATAAGCCTGTGGTTGCACAACCGGTAATTAAGCCAAAAACAGAAGGCAGCGTGGTATTCCAACCTGAAACTGCACCAAAACAACAGCCTAAAGTGGCACCACAGCCACAAAAAGAACCTGCAAAAAAAGTAGTAGCTAAACCAGCAGAAAAAGCACCAGCTAAAGCTGAAGTAGCTAAAACAAATACTGCTTCGGCAGCGGTATCGACTAAAACGATGACTGTACCAAAAGGGGTATCATTAATGCAGGTATTCCGTGATAACAATTTAAATATCTCTGACGTTAATGCAATGAATAAAGTAAATAACGTTGTGAGCAATTTAAAAGTGGGCGAACGAGTAACTGTTCGTTTAGATAAAAATAACCGTGTAGTTGAAATGAGCATTGGCTCAGGTGGTACATTTACCCGCCAAGCAAACGGTAGCTATACTTTTAAATAATAATGAAAGGAAGGGCAACGCTACAAGCGTTGCTCTTTGTTTTTTTAGGAGATGTATATGAACTTATTTTATAAATCCTATAAATTTATAGTCTTATCAGCATCAGCAATAGTGCTAGTAGCTTGTGCAACAGAGGTTATTCCACCTGTTGAGCAACTTGAAAAAGCACAAAAAACAACAGAACCTGCTAAAACGGTCATTAAGCAAGTTGAGAAAGCGACAGAGGTTAATTTATATCTCTGTAAAAATAATAAAAAAGTCGAAGTTGAACGTCAAAAAGTTGCTAAGAATGATGCGAAAAAAGAAACAATTATAGTTAATTTTCAAGGTTCAGCTCATCAACTTTCTCCTTCAGTAACCAAAAATGGTAAAAAATATACCAATATCCGCTGGACTTGGCACGAAATGCGCAATGGTAAAGCTTTTTTGTATGATAATACGAAAAAAAACCTTGCTGAAAACTGTGTAAAACAATAAAAAGCGGTTGGTTTTTAAGAGAATTTTGCAAATGAATATTTTAGTTATCGGGCCTTCTTGGGTTGGTGATATGATGATGTCTCACTCGCTTTATCAACAACTTAAAGTTCAGTATCCGAATTGCCAGATTGATGTGATGGCACCTGATTGGTGCCGTCCGCTTTTAGCTAGAATGCCAGAGGTGCGAAAAGCCATTTCAATGCCGATTGGACACGGCTCGTTCCGTTTGTGTGAGCGTTATCAACTCGGAAAATCATTGCGAAATCAATATGATATGGCAATCGTGTTACCGAATTCATTAAAATCTGCGTTTATTCCGCTTTTTGCGAAAATTGCTAAACGTCGTGGCTGGAAAGGCGAAAGCAGATATTTCTTCTTAAACGATCTTCGCTCAAATAAAAATGATTACCCAATGATGGTGCAACGTTATGTTGCATTAGCTTTTGAGCAAGGTGCTATTCCTCAAGCAGAACAGTTACCGATTGCTTACCCTTATCTTCAAACAGATAGCCAAGAAATCGAACAAACCAAAGCGAAATTCGAGAAACAGCTAAGTTATGCAGAAAATCGCCCTGCCATTGGATTTTGTCCGGGAGCGGAATTTGGCCCTGCCAAACGTTGGCCTCATTATCACTATTTAACATTAGCAAAAATGTTAATTGAGCAAGGTTACTCGGTTCGATTATTTGGCTCGAAAAAAGATGAAGAAGCAGGCGAGCAAATTCGCTTATCTTTACCTGAAAATCTACAACGCTATTGCTTGAATTTAGCAGGGCAGACGGATTTAAACCAAGCGGTAGATTTAATCGCAGATTGTAAGGCGGTGGTAAGCAATGACTCAGGTTTAATGCACATTGCCGCAGCACTTAATAAGCCATTGGTTGCTCTATACGGCCCAACTAGCCCACAATATACGCCGCCGTTATCTGAAAATGCGGTGATTATCCGCTTAATTGAAGGTGGATTAATTAAAATCCGCAAAGGTGATGGGGCGGAAGGTTATCATCAAAGTTTGATTGATATCGAGCCACAAATGGTAATGGAAAAACTCCAAGCATTATTAGCATAATTCACCACAAGTGGTCGTTTTTGGTAAAAAACTTGCAAAAGACGACCGCTTATGATCTTACAACTATGAAAGTTCTAATCGTAAAAACCTCGTCAATGGGTGATGTGTTACATACCTTGCCAGCCTTAACCGATATGCAAAATGCGATTTCCAATTTGAGTGTAGATTGGGTTGTTGAAGAAAATTTTGCTGAAATTCCAACTTGGCATTCTGCTGTGAATAAAGTGATTCCCGTCGCTATTCGCCGTTGGCGGAAAAATTTATGCAAGCGTGCTACTTGGGTGGAGTGGCAAAATTTCCTGCAGGAGCTAAAAAGTGAGCAATATGACGCTGTTATTGATGCTCAAGGGCTTATCAAAAGTGCTGTGCTAGTTACTCGCCAAGCCAATGGTAAAAAGTTTGGTTATGATAAAAACTCAGCTCGTGAAGGGCTAAGTAGTCTATTTTATGATGAAAAATTTGATATTCCTTACCAACAGCACGCTGTAGAGCGTATTAGAAAATTATGTGCAAAATCATTAGGTTATACTTTTCCTAAAACGAAAGGTAATTACTCTATTGCTCAACGTTTTGCAAAAAAATCTGAAAAAATAACCGCTTACGTTATGCTTATTCACGCAACAACTCGAGCAGATAAGCATTGGAAAGAGGCATATTGGGTAGAGGTTATACAAGAACTCGCTAAGCAAAATATTGAAGTGAGATTGGCTTGGGGAAACCAAATTGAAAAAGAGCGAGCAGAGCGTTTAGCAATAGTAGCGAGCAATGTAGTGGTTCTCCCTAAAATGGGATTGACAGAATTAGCAACGCAAATTGCAGGTGCTAAAGCGGTGGTTTCTGTTGATACAGGCTTGAGCCACTTGGCAGCAGCTTTAGATAAACCCAATGTGATTTTATATGGAGCAACCGAGCCTAAGTTAATCGGAGCTTATGGGCAAAATCAGACTTATCTAAAAGCGGATAAAATGGAAAATATTACATCTTCACAGGTGCTAGAAAAATTGCTGCCATTGATTAACACATAATCACTTTTGCTTTTTGGTTGTACTTGACTTTTGTCCTCAATCAATTTAGAATTTGCTGTCCTTTCGTGTGAAAGGATATTTTAATTTTATTTTTAATAATTTTAACTGGAGCTTTTTTAATGGCAACTATCAACCAGCTAGTACGCAAACCGCGTGTGAAAAAGGTTGTAAAAAGTAACGTTCCTGCATTAGAGGCTTGCCCGCAGAAACGTGGCGTGTGTACTCGTGTATACACTACTACACCTAAAAAACCGAACTCAGCATTACGTAAAGTATGTCGTATTCGTTTAACAAATGGCTTTGAAGTAACTTCATACATCGGTGGTGAAGGTCATAACCTTCAAGAACACAGTGTTGTATTAATCCGTGGTGGTCGTGTTAAAGACTTGCCGGGTGTTCGTTACCACACAGTACGTGGTGCACTTGACTGTGCAGGCGTTAAAGATCGTAAACAAGGTCGTTCTAAATACGGCGTTAAACGTCCTAAAGCTTAATGGATCTCCGTTGAGTAAGGCCAAACGTCTAAATTTTAATATTTAAACCATAAACTCCAGTCAAGATGCCGTTAGGCAGATTAGATGAGTTTTGGATATCCTGAAGATTTAATATACGGAGAAATTTCCAATGCCACGTCGTCGTAGTATTGAACCACGCAAAATTCTTCCAGATCCGAAGTTCGGTTCAGAATTACTTGCAAAATTTATTAACGTGTTAATGGTAGATGGTAAAAAATCTACTGCAGAAAAAATCGTTTACGGTGCATTAGAAGCTTTAGCACAACGTTCTGGTAAAGAAGCGTTAGAAGCATTCGAAATCGCATTAGAAAACGTACGTCCAACTGTTGAGGTTAAATCTCGCCGTGTTGGTGGTTCTACTTACCAAGTACCAGTAGAAGTTCGTCCAACTCGTCGTAACGCTTTAGCTATGCGTTGGATCGTAGAAGCAGCTCGTAAACGTGGTGACAAATCAATGGCATTACGTTTAGCTAACGAATTATCAGATGCAGCAGACAATAAAGGTTCAGCAGTGAAGAAACGTGAAGACGTTCACCGTATGGCTGAAGCTAACAAAGCGTTTGCTCACTTCCGTTGGTAATCTTTTAAGTAAGCTTTTTCAAGGCTTCATCTTGTGTGGTGAAGCCTTACCCTTATTAAGAATTTCAATTTAAACCAAAAAGGTAATAATTAAATGGCTCGTCAAACCCCTATTGAAAGATATCGTAATATCGGTATCAGTGCGCACATCGACGCGGGTAAAACAACGACCTCTGAACGTATCCTTTTCTATACAGGTGTAAGCCATAAGATCGGTGAAGTTCATGATGGTGCAGCAACAATGGACTGGATGGAACAGGAACAAGAGCGTGGTATCACAATCACATCTGCTGCAACAACTGCATTCTGGTCAGGTATGTCACAACAATATCCACAACACCGTATCAATGTTATCGATACTCCGGGACACGTTGACTTTACTATCGAAGTAGAACGTTCAATGCGTGTTCTTGATGGTGCGGTAATGGTTTACTGTGCTGTAGGTGGTGTACAACCTCAATCTGAAACTGTATGGCGTCAAGCTAATAAATATGAAGTACCACGTATTGCATTCGTAAATAAAATGGACCGTACGGGTGCAAACTTCCTACGTGTTGTTGAGCAAATCAAAACTCGTTTAGGTGGTAACTCTGTTCCTCTTCAATTACCAATCGGCTCAGAAGACAACTTCAAAGGAGTGGTTGACTTAATCAAAATGAAAGCAATCAACTGGAATGAAGCTGACCAAGGTATGACTTTCACTTACGAAGATATTCCAGCAGAGATGGTTGCAGATTGCGAAGAATGGCGTAACAACCTAGTTGAAGCAGCAGCTGAAGCATCTGAAGAATTAATGGAAAAATTCTTCTCTGGTGAAGAGTTAACTGAAGAAGAGATCAAATCTGCATTACGTCAACGTGTATTAGCAGGTGAGGTGATTCCAGTTTGCTGTGGTTCTGCATTCAAAAATAAAGGTGTTCAAGCAATGCTTGATGCAGTAATTGATTACTTACCAGCACCAACTGATATCCCAGCAATTAAAGGTATTAATGAAGATGAAACTGAAGGTGAGCGTCACGCAAGCGATGATGAGCCGTTCTCCTCATTAGCATTCAAAATTGCAACTGACCCATTTGTAGGTAACTTAACGTTCTTCCGTGTTTATTCAGGTGTAATTAACTCTGGTGATACAGTTTACAACTCTGTAAAACAAAAACGTGAGCGTTTTGGTCGTATCGTTCAGATGCACGCTAACAAACGTGAAGAAATCAAAGAAGTTCGTGCGGGTGATATCGCAGCTGCAATCGGCTTAAAAGATGTTGGTACAGGTGATACATTATGTGCAATCGATGCGCCAATCATTCTTGAGCGTATGGAGTTCCCAGAGCCGGTAATTTCTGTAGCGGTAGAACCAAAAACTAAAGCTGACCAAGAGAAAATGGGCTTAGCATTAGGTCGTTTAGCACAAGAAGACCCGTCATTCCGTGTTCACACTGATGAAGAATCTGGTGAAACTATCATCTCTGGTATGGGTGAGTTACACTTAGATATCATCGTGGACCGTATGAAACGTGAATTCAAAGTGGAAGCGAATATTGGTAAACCTCAAGTATCTTACCGTGAAACTATCCGCACTCGTGTGAATGATGTGGAAGGTAAACACGCAAAACAATCTGGTGGTCGTGGTCAATATGGTCACGTTGTGATCGACTTATACCCATTAGATGCGGAAGGTCCTGGTTACGAATTCGTGAACGAAATCAAAGGTGGTGTAATTCCTGGTGAATACATTCCTGCGGTTGATAAAGGTATCCAAGAGCAACTTAAATCTGGTCCATTAGCAGGTTACCCAGTAGTAGATCTAGGTGTTCGTTTACACTTCGGTTCATACCACGATGTTGACTCATCTGAGCTTGCATTTAAACTTGCTGCATCATTAGCATTTAAAGCGGCGTTCGCAAAAGCAAACCCAGTATTACTTGAGCCAATTATGAAAGTGGAAGTTGAAACTCCACCAGACTACGTTGGTGATGTAATCGGTGACTTAAGCCGTCGTCGCGCAATGGTAAACGGCCAAGAAGCGAACGAGTTTGTTGTTAAGATCAATGCTGAAGTTCCACTTTCAGAGATGTTTGGTTATGCAACAGACTTACGTTCACAAACTCAAGGTCGTGCATCATACTCAATGGAACCTTTAAAATATGCTGAAGCTCCGAAAAATGTTGCTGACGCTATTATTGAAGCTCGTAGAAAATAATTTGTTTAACCTGAGCCAGAGCAATAGGGCTATGGCTCATTTTTTAGGAAGATATTAAAGTGTCTAAAGAAAAATTTGAACGTACAAAACCGCACGTTAACGTGGGTACAATCGGCCACGTTGACCATGGTAAAACAACTTTAACAGCAGCAATCACAACTGTATTATCAAAACACTTTGGTGGT